>NZ_JBALOX010000004.1:0-8892 GCF_036965165.1 Bacillus sp. JJ1521
AGACCAGAGAACCGATGGCGCCTGGAGCTAGACAATACAATTACTAATTTAACATATACAATCGTACAAGTTGTTATGACAGGTTTAGCGAAATATATATGTAGAGAGCGATTGTAAGTACTGCGAGAGTAGGAAGCAAAATAACAAATTGCTTATGCTTTGTCTTATGGCGAAATTGCTTCATTCCAAAAGTGGCACCCAGGGCTCCACCTAAAATGGCCACGAGCCAAATATGTTGTTCTGAAATGCGCCATTTGTGGTTTTTTGCTCTATTTTTATCAACATACATGAGTAAGAAACCGTAAACGTTTAAAATTATATAGATTATTAAAATTGTGTACATTGTTTTTCCACCTTTTACATCGCAAAAATGCGCCTTATCGTTTTTAGTTTAGATTCTATGGCCGTTATTCCAATTCTATGGTTTTTATCTTAAAATCATGAAACAAACAAAAAAGGTTACTCTCATTTTACAATGGGAGTAACCTTTTTACCTAGCCTAAATTATTTTAAGTTGCTTTTTGCAACTGTTGCTAATTCAGCGAATGCTTTTTCATCGCTAACAGCAAGGTCAGCAAGCATTTTACGGTTTACTTCGATACCAGCTAGCTTAAGTCCGTGCATTAAACGGCTATAAGATAGACCATTCATACGTGCAGCTGCGTTGATACGAGTAATCCATAGCTTACGGAAGTCGCGTTTCTTTTGACGACGGTCACGGTAAGCATACATTAATGATTTCATTACTTGTTGGTTTGCAACTTTATATAAAGTGTGTTTTGAACCGAAATAACCTTTAGCTAATTTTAATACCTTTTTACGACGTTTGCGTGTAACAGTTCCGCCTTTTACTCTTGGCATTTTGTACCCTCCTAGAATCTATATCAATCGATCATGATTATTTTAAGTTGTCTAACATGTGGCGAATACGTTTGAAATCGCCTTTGCTTACTAATGAAGCTTTACGAAGCTTACGCTTTTGTTTTGTAGTTTTATTTCCGAATAAGTGACTTGTATATGCTTGTGAACGTTTCAGTTTACCAGATCCTGTTTTCTTGAAACGCTTTGCACTTCCACGGTGTGTTTTCATTTTTGGCATAGGGAGTTCCTCCTCAATTCATTACTTTTCGATTTTAGGTGCTAGTACTAAAAACATGCTTCTACCATCCATTTTTGGATGCGATTCAACAGTAGCAACTTCAGCACAAGCTTTAGAAAAACGATCTAAAACACGTTGACCGATTTCTTTATGTGTAATCGCACGACCTTTAAAGCGAATAGATGCTTTAACTTTGTCACCTTTTTCAAGGAATTTAATTGCGTTACGAAGCTTTGTATTAAAATCATGCTCATCAATTGTTGGACTAAGTCTAACTTCCTTGACGTTAATAACCTTTTGATTTTTACGAGCTTCTTTGTCCTTCTTTTGTTGCTCAAAACGGAATTTACCGTAGTCCATAATACGACATACAGGTGGTTTCGCATTTGGGGCAACCAATACAAGATCAAGATTTGCTCTAGCAGCAATTTCTAATGCTTCAATTTTGGATTTAATTCCTAGCTGATCACCATTTTGACCAATCAAACGAACTTCGCGGGCACGAATGCCATCGTTTACCATCATGTCTTTGCTAATAATTAGCCACCTCCAAGGTTTTTTAAAGAATGCCTCGTTTGAAACTTGCGCATTTTACAGGTTTGAGACAAACAAAAAAGTGTGAATGCATACACACCCACACTATTACAATTCATTTACATAATTAATGACTAATGAACGTAAAACCTATTAACTGCAATTTGCGTCAATCAGGTGAGAAGCGGGTGCTTCTACTTTCTCAAACAAGTATTCAATTTACCTTCAAAAGTATAACATTGATGATGGTATCTGTCAAATAGTGATGCTAGAATCACACAACGTTGTTTATTCTAGCATGCACTTTATTTTTTGACAAGACTTTTTTATCTTTTTACATCTTGTAGGATTGCTGCAAGGAATGTTTCAAATGACAATGTTTCTGATTTTTGTTCGCCATATCTACGGACATTCACTGCATTTTCTCCCACTTCATTGTCCCCGACAACGAGCATATATGGAATTTTTTGCATTTGTGCTTCACGAATTTTATAGCCGATTTTCTCATCACGATCATCAATTTCTACACGTAATCCTTCTGCTTGAAGTTTCTCCTGTACACTCTTCGCATAATCTAAATGAGCATCTGGAGAAACTGGAATAACTTGAACTTGAACAGGTGCTAACCAAGTTGGGAATGCACCTTTGTATTCTTCGATTAAATAGGCAACAAAGCGCTCCATTGTCGATACGACACCGCGGTGAATAACGACTGGACGATGTTGTTTTCCATCTTCACCAATATAAGTTAAATCAAAACGTTCTGGTAATAAGAAATCAAGTTGGACAGTTGAAAGTGTTTCATCTTTTCCAAGTGCTGTACGAACTTGAACATCAAGCTTTGGACCATAAAATGCTGCTTCGCCTTCTGCCTCAAAATAATCAAGACCAAGATCATCCATTGCAGCTTTTAACATTGTTTGTGCTTTTTCCCACATTGCATCATCATCGAAATATTTTTCAGTATCAGCTGGATCACGATAAGAAAGACGGAAGCTATAATCTTTTATATCGAAGTCTTTATAAACCTCTAAAATAAGATTTACAACACGTTTAAACTCTTCCTGAATTTGATCAGGTCGAACAAAGATATGTGCATCATTAAGAGTCATTCCTCTTACACGTTGTAGACCAGATAATGCTCCACTCATTTCATATCGGTGCATTGTTCCTAATTCAGCAATACGGATTGGAAGCTTGCGATAGCTGTGAATGCCATTTTTATAGATCATCATGTGATGCGGGCAATTCATTGGACGAAGCACAAGTTCTTCATTATCCATTTCCATTACCGGGAACATGTCATCTTGATAATGGTCCCAGTGACCTGAAGTTTTATAAAGCTCAACATTTGCAAGAACAGGTGTATACACATGGTCATAACCTAGTCTTACTTCTTTATCCACAATATAGCGTTCGATTACTCGACGGATAGTCGCGCCCTTTGGAAGCCATAGTGGCAAGCCTTGACCGACTTTTTGTGAGTTTGTAAATAGGCTTAGTTCTTTACCTAGTTTACGATGGTCACGTTCTTTTGCCTCTTCAAGAAAATGAAGATATTCATCAAGGTCCGCTTTTTTGAAGAATGCAGTACCATAAATACGTTGAAGCATCTTGTTATCGCTATCTCCGCGCCAGTAAGCACCTGCAATACTTAATAGCTTAAATTCCTTAATTTTTCCCGTTGAAGGAACATGAACACCACGACAAAGGTCAAAAAATTCACCTTGTTCGTAAATAGTTAATGTATCTCCTTCTGGAATATCTTGAATCAACTCAAGCTTAAGCTCATCACCAATCTCTTTGTATCGACGAATTGCTTCATCTCTTGAAACCTCTACACGATTAATTTCAAGATTTTCATTCACAATCTTTTTCATTTCTTTTTCAATCTCAGGTAAATCCTCAGGTGTTAATGACTTCTCCATATCAATGTCATAGTAGAAACCATTTTCAATAACTGGGCCCACACCAAGCTTTACGTCTTTGTATAGACGTTTAATCGCTTGTGCCATTAAGTGGGCTGTACTGTGTCGCATGATTTCTAGTGCAGCATCAGTATCTTGGGTAATGATTGCTATTTCACCATCTTCTTGGATTTCAGTTCGTAAATCAATTTCTTTGCCGTTAAATTTACCAGCAAATGATTTTTTCTTTAATCCTGGGCTGATTGAGCCTGCAATTTCTTCTGTTGTTGTACCTTTAGGAAACTCCTTCACTGCTCCGTCTGGGAATGTAATTTTTACTACATCTGACATCAGTTTTCAACTCCTTTAATTTAAAAGCGCAAGGCGCCTGGACTGAGGAACATCGACTAACTACCGCCACGTCCTGTGGCGAACGTCGATGTCAGCACTTCCTGTGCAAGTCAAGNNATGGCGCCTGGAGCTAGATATAAAATATCTTTTGAAAAATAAAAAATACCCGTCCCTAATAAAAAGGGACGAGTATTAATTTTAATATCGTGGTTCCACCCAAGTTCCCATGTCAGACCTAGGTCTTTCATGGCTCAAGAAATAAATAACGGTTAACCCGTCAGTAATTACAACTTTGTTAAGCAAAGGTTCACTACTGAAGTTTAGAGGTGGTAAACGTATCATTCGTGTTAGGAAGCTTCCAGCATTGTCTTCCCTCTCTGTCAACCGTAACTATACGATCATGTCCTCATCATAACTTTTAAATATAAATATAATATTTGTTATTATAGTCTTATTTAAAAGTTAAATCAAGAGCACATCAACTATTTATATTTTTTTTGCTTTCAGGCGTCTATTTTCAAAGGATTTCTTCGTATAAATCGTGACATTCTCTAAAAAAATATTGTGAATGGTTTGGATCATTCCATTATCAATCTGATCTGTGTAAATAGAGATTGATTTTGGTGAAATCGATACTAAAGGTGCCAAAACGGCTGAATCAATGTACATCGGCTGATGCAAGATTAATTTTCGATCGATAAACTTAAAAAGATCATCCCGCTTAATTTCAGTAAACGTATCATCATAAAAATAAAATTGCTCATCATGTAAAATATGTAATTGGTCAAGCTTCGGTTCCCGCTTTTCCCGAAATTCTCGCAATCCTTGGATAAATGTTTGATACTCCTGTTCAAGCTTGTATTCGTCAATTGCTGATTCCACAATTCGTAATAATACCTCATTGTACGAGCGCATACGAAACTTTAAAAATGATTCAAAGGAAAAAGAAATTGGAACCTGCAAGAAATCATGTAGCGCTTCAGCTATCAGCTGTTCCCGCGGAATGACATCCTGTACCGCTGGTATATCTGGGTTATTCCCATCCATTAATGCTTTTGTAATTTCTAAAATTTGTTTTTTCTCTTCATAATCGGAAAAGTAAAATATATTTTCAATATAATCAAGAATCCAATTATCCTCTTTATTTTTGATAATAAATTCGGTCATAACCGGAATGATCACAATCTGAATCGCATATTGTATTTTTTCTGATGAGAAAACTGACACCACATTATCTTCTTCATTTACAACCTCTATGTAATCTATAGAAAGAGCTTTTACCTTTCTTAGTAAGCCCTTATACATTTTTTGTGCATCTATTATTTCTTGAAATTGCATTTCAATCAAGCTAGTCCCCCCATTTCACCAATACCATTACCCTGTTAAATGTATATGGTAAATGGGACAACTTTAGAATATAAAAAAATTGGCTATCCTTTTTCAGGACAGCAATTTAAATCAAATACGCATTGGCGTATTTGGGCCCGATTTTTTTAGGCCCACACGATCTGGGTCACAAAGACGTTGCCACAGGATGTTGCGTTCTTAGTCTTTGATCGTATGTTCGAAAACTTTCCATTGAAAAATCGTGGCATCCGCCGGAGGCTCTAACTTTAAACAGGTGGGGTTAAAACCCCACCTGTTTAAAGTTAGTATCGTCTATTCTCGCCTTTAAGTTCAACCGGTTTTGCTAAATATTTGATACGTTCCATAATTCTAGCCGCTTTTACTTTTTCCTCTTCACCACGTTGTGTATAGGATAAGTGGTGTTCAAGACCTTTGAAATCAAAATTTGAGGTGAAAAAGGTAGGTAAGTTTTCAAGCATACGATATTGTAGAATACTTCCAAGAATATCATCACGCATCCAGCTAGACATGGATTCTGCACCGATATCATCAAGCATTAAAACGGGAACCTTTTTAACCGCATCAATTTTTGAATTGATGGATTGGTCCTGTAAGGAACCCTTTAATTCCCTCATGAACTCAGGAACATACACGAGCATGGATGCAACCTTCTGTTGTGCCAATCCATTTGCAAGTGCTCCTAAAAAATAGGTTTTGCCAATTCCAAATGAACCGTACAAATAAAGTCCTTGCATTCGTTTTCCTGATTCATAATGATCAAGAAATTCCTGGATTAATAAAATTGCATCAGAACGTCCTGCATCAAAATCAATGGATTCAAGGGAAGCATCTAGAATATCCTTTGGAACATACATACTTCTGATTAGTGATTTATATTTAGTCTGCTCATCATGCATAACTTTTTTCGGACATCTTTCATAGCTTAAATGAATTGAATTACCTTTAAGCTCGAGATGGGGGTGATATCCCTGTAGCATGTTTTTACATGTATCAAGACTTTTACATTTCGTGCATTCCTTGCTTTGGTTAATATATTCGTACAGTTTTCCCAGACTTCTATTGATCGTATCATTCGATATTTCATCTTGATGGGCATTAATAAAGTCCCTTACCTCTGGATTATTCAACACTTCATGCTTGATTTGTTCATATCGCTGTTGAAAGCTAGCATTATTAGATAGTTCTTTTAAGGAAT
This sequence comes from Bacillus sp. JJ1521, assembly GCF_036965165.1. Lineage (NCBI taxonomy): Bacteria > Bacillati > Bacillota > Bacilli > Caryophanales > Bacillaceae > Bacillus > Bacillus sp. JJ1521. The sequence goes on from NZ_JBALOX010000004.1 coordinate 6,455, forward strand.
CCTGAATCGGTTTCATGATTTCACCCCCATCCTATTTGTTATTCTTTTTCAATCTTTCTTCAAATAAACGCTTCTTCTCTTCAAACGAAGAATCATGCGTTTCCTGTTTAGGTGCTTCTATTTGTTTTCCTTCGTCCTCTTGCTTTAACCAATCAGGCAGTAATTCTTTACGTATCGGCTGCCTTTTGTATTTATTTGTCTTTTTATCAGCAGTCCAATTATGCTTTTTAGCTGTTTCCATTGCCTCTTTTACAGTCTTAATATTCAAACGCGCCCAGTTGCTCGCGATGGTTTCAACATAGGATTTAGTAAGCCTCATATCTGATTTTAACATGACATAATATAACAGTACATTCACAACACCTGGAAGAAGGTTTTGTCGGAACATGACATCTTCAATGATTTTTAATTCTGAGACAGACGGCTGTGCTCCCCCAGAAACATCAATTAGGAACTCTTTTGGGGAGATTCTTTCAAGCTTTTGAATTAATTCCTCTTCCTTTGTTTGCGGTACTTTATTTACCATGGTTTGTTTTGGCAGTGGTTGAATTTTTTCAGTGAGAGAAGGTAATTCATTGCCGGTTTCAAATTGATACCAATCCCTTGAAGCTCTTCTTAATTTTTCAATATCAATTTTCTCATTTGGGTCAAAGGCACTCATGACAATCCCTTGCATCTCAATTGGATCGATTCCGTAGAGGAAAGAGAGCTTTGTGATCGCCTCCTTAACCCTAGGAGTGATCGATTTTTTCGGTATCATCACTTCGGAAATTCCCGCAAAGAACAAATCAAAATTAAAGTTTTCATTTTCAATGAAAAGCTTTTTTTCCTCACTTCGGTCCATAAATTCTGTATTTTCATCACGTTCAAGATTTTGATTCATTTCATCACTAATTGAGGAGATCATCTTCGAAACTTTTACTGATTCAAATACTTCACTAAAAGCTTTTGTAATTGGTTTATACGAATCTAAATCTAGTTCATGATCCGAAAAAAACTGCTTAAGTTTAAAAAATTTACTTTTACCAAGCCTGTTATATAAGTAGACGTTAAGGACACCATCCGTAAAAAAAGCCCTTGGTGAAAGGGGTGCTTGCAGTTCGTAAATAAAACTCCTAGAATCCCCATCAGACTTTACAAATATTTTTAATAGGCCAATGCCTTCAAGCTTTAGTCGTTCTTGATAAATTTCCTCAAGATTCGTTTGAAGAAGCGCCATTAAAGTATAATGGGTACTTTCCTCACTCCAAAGTCGATTTTGCTCCAATTCACTCCACAGGGTCATATAAAGACTGAAGGCTTTCATTCCAATTAGAGGTTGGTATAGCAATGAGACAATTTTCCGATCATAGTCATGCAAAAGGTCTGCAGCATGAACGATATAGCGATCAACTGGTACTAATTCCTTCCAATGCTCCATTTCATCAAGGCCTTCCATTTCTAAAAATAAGAAAGTTTAAATTTCTTTACATAGTTTTCGGTGTCTAGCTCCAGGTGCCATCGGCTCTCTGGTCTAAGCCAATCACTTCGGAAGGTATAATACACCTTCTGTCAGTGCTTGTCTTATGCTTGTCGCCTAAAGCTGCGCGCCTTCTGCTTTTCTAAATATCTCGTAATTTTATATGGTTGTCAATTCTTAATTAATGATAATACTTCACTGCGAGCGGCTGGGTCTTTTTTTAAGATCCCCCGAACTGCGGAAGTAACGGTTTTTGCCCCTGGCTTTTTGACGCCGCGCATTGTCATACACATATGCTCTGCTTCGATGACTACCATTACTCCGTGAGGTTGAAGTGTTTCAACAATGGAATCGGCTATAGTTGAAGTGATTCTTTCTTGTAATTGAGGTCTTTTTGCAACGGCTTCTACAGCCCGTGCAAGTTTGCTTAAGCCTGTTACTTTCCCACCCTTAGGAATATAGGCTACATGGGCATACCCATAAAACGGGACGAGATGGTGCTCACACATGGAGTAAAATGGAATGTCCTTTACCAACACCAATTCTTCGTGATCTTCGCCAAAAACGGTTTGAAAGTATTCTTTCGGGTCATCCTGTAGGCCTGAGAAAACTTCAGCATACATTTTTGCAACACGTTTCGGTGTATCGACTAGTCCTTCTCTCTGTGGATCCTCCCCAATTGCTTCTAAAATCATCGTAACGGCTTGCTCTATCTTTTTATAATCTACGGAAGTCATTCGCCAACCCCTCCTATTATCAAATACTGCCGGTGCATTGATTCTAGCATAATTATGTATTGAAAACAAAAAAGAGCCGTTGCTCACGACCCTTTTTGTAACTTTAACATAGGTTGTATGTAAAATTATTTCACTGCATCTTTAAGCGCCTTACCTGGTTTAAATGCAGGAACCTTGCTTGCAGCGATTTCGATTTCTTCACCAGTTTGAGGGTTACGGCCTTTACGAGCTGCACGCTCACG
>NZ_JBALOX010000004.1:8926-9246 GCF_036965165.1 Bacillus sp. JJ1521
CAAGGATAGATTCAAAAACTGCATCAACAGCTTTTGTAGCATCTTTCTTTGAAAGTTCAGCACTCTCAGCTACAGCGTTAACTAATTCTGTTTTGTTCATGACATTCACCTCCTCCCGAATGAAGATTCCAAATCATATGAATGATCATTCATTGCTTATTAAGCCTTATGTCATCAAGTATCTTCCTACGTTAGCTAGATGCTAACATGCCTTATAATAAACGATAATTAGACATAATTCAATATATTTCAACAGAAACTTTACCTTTTTATGTATATTTAACCAAAAAACCTATATTTTTTTGTAAAAAGCTTATCAT
>NZ_JBALOX010000005.1:0-57407 GCF_036965165.1 Bacillus sp. JJ1521
AGTTTTCAAAGAACTTTTAAAGTTATTGTCGTTGCTTTCTTGAAGCAACTTTTAAATAATATCATCTATCTTTTCGATAGTCAACAACTTTTTTATTTATTTTTTATTTCACCGCCACATCTCAGCGGCAGATACTTAATATACCACCTTGAAACTTATATGGCAAGATTTTTTTACAAAAAAATTATACTAGAAAAATTCTTTATAAAAAAATAGAGTGGAATCCACTCTATTTTTCGACTTATTTATGACGCATTTGTGGGAAAAGCAATACATCTCTAATAGATGGAGAATTCGTTAAGAGCATAACAAGTCTGTCTACTCCTATTCCTAATCCTCCTGTAGGTGGTAGACCATATTCTAATGATTCAACAAAATCTTCGTCCATCATATGAGCTTCGTCATTTCCTTGCTCTCTTTCTTTAAGTTGAGCTTCGAATCTTTGACGTTGATCAATTGGGTCATTTAATTCTGTGAATGCATTAGCATGTTCTCTTCCTACAATGAATAGCTCGAAACGATCTGTAAATCTAGGATCTTCTGGATTCTTCTTCGCAAGCGGCGAAATCTCTACTGGATGTCCATAGATAAATGTTGGCTGAATTAGCTTGTCTTCAATTTTTTGCTCGAAGAACTCGTTCACAATGTGACCGTATTGCATATTATCATTAATTTCAACATTATTTTCTTTTGCAAGTTGTCTTGCTTCTTCTAGGCTCATTTCTTTCCAGAAGTCAACTCCAACGTACTCTTTAATTGCATCTACCATGTGAAGTCGTTTCCACTCTGGCTTCAAGTCAATTTCATGTTCACCATAGGTTACGGTTGTAGTTCCTAGCACTTCTTGTGCAATATGAGCGACAAGGTTTTCTGTAAGGTTCATGATATCTTTATAGTCGGCATATGCTTCATATAATTCTATCATTGTGAACTCGGGGTTATGGCGCGTTGAGACACCTTCGTTACGAAATACCCTACCAATTTCATATACCTTTTCTAGTCCACCTACGATTAGGCGCTTAAGATGCAGTTCAATCGCAATTCGCATATATAATTCGATATCTAATGCATTATGATGAGTAATAAACGGGCGAGCAGATGCACCACCAGGGATTGAATGCATCATCGGTGTTTCTACTTCTAAATAGCCGTGATCATCTAAATAACGTCTCATCGCTCTGATGATTTTGCTTCTTGTAATAAAGGTTTCTTTGCTTTCCGGGCTCATGATTAAATCAAGGTAACGTTGACGATAGCGTTGTTCAACGTCTTTTAATCCATGGAATTTGTCAGGTAATGGACGTAATGCTTTTGATAAAAGCTCAAATGAAGTAACTTTGATAGAAAGTTCTCCTACCTTCGTTTTGAAGACAGCACCTGACACACCGACAATATCCCCTAGGTCCGCAATATTGAATATCTCATATTGTTCTTCGCCAACTGCATCTAGACGTACATATAGTTGGATTTGGCCTGTTAGGTCTTGGATATGAGTAAATCCAGCTTTACCTTTACCGCGCTTTGTCATAATACGACCAGCAATTGTTACGCTAACTTCTTTTTCATCTAATTGTTCCTTTGTAAATCCATCATATAGGTCGATAAGTTCACGTGTACTATGTGTTCTTTCAAATCTTTTACCGAATGGGTCGACCCCCATTTCACGTAATGTATGTAACTTTTCTCTTCTGACAATCAATTGGTCATTTAATTCCTCATGATTCATTTTCATCAACTCCTATTTTGTTACATGATCTATAAAAAAACAAACGCTTCTAACTTGTCCTATTTTACTATAAACGTAAAGCAGAAAAACTGCCAGTAATTAACTGGCAGTAGGCTACTTACGGGTATTATAGTGTAGGGAATTATTGATGTCAAACAACCATCTCATTGTTTTGTTGCTTTTTTTCCATTTCTTCAACAAAGCGTTGTAAAAGTGATACTAATTCATTTCGTGTATTGCAGTTGTTGACCTCATTGCGAACTATTGCGTTGCCGCGAATTCCCTTTAAGTACCAAGCAGCGTGCTTTCTGAATTCCCTTACCGCGACATTCTCATTCTTCAAATTTATTAATCGGTCTAAGTGAAGAATGGATACATCGATTTTCTCTCTTACCCCTGGCTCTTCAGTTAGTTCACCGGTTTCTAAATACTTAACTGTTTGATAAATCATCCATGGATTTCCTAGTGCTGCACGACCGATCATGACACCGTCACAACCTGTTTCATCAAGCATACGTCTTGCATCTTGTGGAGTCTCAACATCTCCATTTCCGATAACCGGAATATTTACGGATTGTTTCACCTGTTTAATAATATCCCAGTTCGCATGACCTTCGTACATTTGAAGACGCGTTCTTCCGTGTAAGGCAACTGCTTGACCACCAGCACGTTCTACCGCATGAGCGTTTTGAATCGCATAAATATGATCATCATCCCAACCCATCCGCATTTTTACAGTAACAGGCTTGTCTACTGCGTCCACTACCGCAGAAACCATTTCATAAATTTTATTTGGGTCTAATAGCCACTTCGCCCCTGCATCACATTTCGTAATTTTTGGTACTGGGCATCCCATATTAATATCAATAATATCAGCTGTTGTGTTTTTATCGACAAACTTCGCTGCTTCTACTAATGTTTCTTTTTCCCCACCAAAAATTTGAAGGCTTAGTGGTTTTTCACGTTCATCTATATAGAGCATTCCCATTGTTCTTGCATTTTTATATAGGATTGCTTTATCGCTTACCATTTCCGCACAAACCAATCCTGCGCCAAATTCCTTCACAGTTAGACGGAACGCCGAGTTACATACCCCAGCCATTGGAGCAAGAACAACTTGGTTTTTCATCTCGATATCGCCTATTTTTAACACATTAACCCTCCTTCCCACTTAATCAAATGCGCCTTAGCGTATTTGCGCCCGATTTTTTTCGAGCTTGCCTCGAAAATTTTCCTTTAAAAAATCGCGGCATCCGCCGGAGGCTTTAACTTTATTCAGCCAGGATTTGAATCCATCACTGAATTGTATACTCTTTTTGCATACTAACCCACTTATATAAGTAGGGACTTCTGCTGAATAAAGTTAAAAATCCATATCTTAATCTAACCCTTTTGGGGTTAGGTCATCAAGTGGTACTTTAAGTATTTCTGCAACCTCTTGTAAAAATAGTTTACTTGGCATTCGTGTTCCCCGCTCGACTTCCCCAACAAGGGATACGGATACCCCAAGGTCTTTTGCTAAGCTTTCTTGAGTATAGCCTTTCAACTTTCGAAAAGCACGAATACGTCTTCCCCACTTCTCCGCTTCCATATACGTACACCTTCTCTGTCTTGTAATTCGTCTAGTAGTAAGGATATTGGTTTCGTTTCTACCGGAATTTGTAGATTCTTGTCTATTTCAGCTAATGGTACTAGAACAAAGGCTCGCTCAGTCATTCGGGGATGCGGAACTATAAGACATTCAGTTTCAATATTTTCATGATTGAACAGCAAAATGTCAAGGTCCAATGTCCTTGGGCCCCATCTTATTTTCCTTTCCCTTCCAAATTCGAGCTCAATACTTTGTAAAACTTGCAATAAATCAAATGATGATAAATCAGCATTTACTTTAATTACCATATTTAAAAATAGATCTTGATCATCATATCCAACAGGATCTGTTTCATAAATTGAAGAAAAATCGGTAATCACAATGTTTTGATCTTGAATCGCTTTTAATGCAGAACGCAAATAATTTTCCCGTTCCCCCATATTCGTTCCCAGGGAAATATATGCTGTATTATTCATAACGAGCGACTCCTTGTGATTTCAACAGCAACTGATTGAAGATGCCCAGGTATCGGCGGGTCCGGCTTTATGACTTTAACCGTGCATCCTGAGACTAACGAAAAATGCTTCAATATTTCCGCAGCAATTTTTTCAGCTACGGTTTCTAGTAGCTTATATGGTTTTCCCTCAACGATTTCTTTACATAGATTGTAAAGCTCTCCGTAGTGAACTGAATAATCAAGATTATCCGTTTCACCCGCTTGTTTAACATCCACTTCCACCATAAGGTCTATCATAAAACGTTGTCCTAGCTTTGTTTCTTCCGGAAAAACACCATGATAGCCGTAAAATTGCATTTGGTTCACAAAGATTTTATCCATTATCACTATTCTCCTTTACCGACAAGGACATCCGTCATTTTCGCAAGTCTTGCATTTACCTTCACATTATGGACACGGACGATATCACAGCCTTTTTGAATTCCAAGGCAAGTAGTTGCACCTGTTGCTTCGTCACGTTCTTGTGGTGGCAAATCAAATATTTGACCGATAAAGGTTTTCCTTGAAGTTCCAAGCAGCACTGGATAGCCAAGTTCACTGAAACTGTCTAGATGACGGATTGTTTCTATATTATCCTCAAAGGTCTTTGCAAAGCCAACTCCTGGGTCTAGGATAATGTTTTCATCTTTAACACCAGCGGTCTTTACAATTTCAATACTTTCTTTTAAGTCAATGATCATATCATCGATGAGGTTCTTATAGTTTTTATTATCTCTGTTATGCATCAGGATAATCGGCACATGATAGGTTGCCGCCACCTCTGCCATTTTTGGATCCGCTTTCGCACCCCATATATCGTTAATAATATGGGCACCCGCTTCAATTGCTTGCTTCGCTACTTCAGATTTATAGGTATCAATGGAAATTGGAACGTGAACTTCCTTTGCCAATGCCTGAATGATAGGCACCACTCTAGCAATCTCTTCTTCATCAGAGACTCTTTCATGTCCTGGTCTTGTCGATTCACCGCCTACATCAATAATATCTGCACCATCCTTAACCATTTCTTTTGCATGTTGGATGGCAGCATCTAAATCAAAGTAAGAACCTCCATCTGAAAAAGAATCGGGTGTGATGTTTAGGATTCCCATGACCATTGTCTTTTTGGAAAAATCTAATTGATAAGGACCACATGCTATGAATGATCTTCTTTTTCTGTCTTGATCCATTTTTGATTCTCCTTAGGCAAATCATTTTTACTCCATAAGCTTCTCTTATATTGTGAATAAATAGATTGCAGTTTTTTCGTGATAGGACCATTTTTACCTTGTAATTTATGATTTTCAATTGCACCAAGCGGTACAATTTCTTGGATAGAGTTTGTAACGAAGGCTTCATCACTTTGTAGGATATCCATAGGCTGAAATAATCCTTCTTGTACATCTAAACCGAGAGATTTTGCTAAATCGATCACAAAATCCCTAGTTATCCCCTTTAGTATCCCCGTTTGGTGAGCCGGTGTAAACAGCTTATCCCCTTTTATCCAAAAAAGATTAGAGGTAATCCCCTCAGCGAGAAATCCTTCTCTCGTCAAAAAGATCCCCTCAACAGTTGGATTATTCCCGATTTCTCTTTTTCCATAGATATTATTTAAAAAATGGTGTGATTTTAAACGAAATTCTCCCTCAGGGGTGTTACGAGGTGTTTTTAATAGAATTGCTTTTTTCTCCCCTAAGACAGGAGGAATCTCTTTCATAAAAACAAGAATAGAAGGATCCTCGTAGTAATCTGTAAAAGGCAGGCCGACTTCACCTTTACCAGCAGATATATTTAAGCGGACATATGCCTGCTTTAAACCATTTGCTGATAATAGATCATGGATTATGACCATCACACTGTCTCGGTTTAATGGTAACTTAATCTGCAGTTCACTTAGTCCATCCTGTAGACGCACAAGATGGTCATCTAGTAAAAACGGATGACCATCATAGATTCTAAAGGTTTCAAATAAACCCATTCCATATAAAAAGCCATGGTCAAATGGGGAAATATGTGCATCTTCTTTTTTAACAATTTCACCGTTTAGATAGAGGTGCATGATTCCTTCTCATTCCTGATATATTGTTGTATTACGTTTAAGATTAGCTGCTTACCTGCTGTGGTCATGATAGATTCTGGATGAAATTGTACACCCTCAATGGGGTATTCCTTATGGCGAATGGCCATGATTTCACCTTCATCTGTTTGAGCTGATATTTCAAAGCAATCTGGAAGTGTTTCTTTTTTTACGATTAATGAATGATAACGAGTAGCTGTAAATGGCCGTTCTAACCCAGAAAAAATAGTTTTTCCATCGTGATTGATTTCCGATGTCTTGCCATGCATAAGCCTTTGGGCTTTGATTACATCCCCACCGAACGCTTGGGCAATAGATTGATGGCCAAGGCAAACACCAAAAATCGGGATACTCCCTGCAAAATGAGAGATTGTCTCTAAGCTTATTCCTGCCTCATTCGGTGTGCAAGGTCCTGGTGAAATCATAATTAAATCAGGGTTTAATGCTTCAATTTCCTGAATTGTGATTTCATCATTTCTTTTGACGATGATTTCTTCTCCTAATTCTCCCACATATTGTACTAAATTGAATGTAAACGAGTCATAATTATCAATCATTACGATCATCCTAGCTCACCTCATACTATTATTTTTTCTAACTATTCTTCACTCAGCTCTTTTGCTTTCCATAATGCGATCGCCTTTTTCAAGGACTCTTTATATTCATGTTTTGGGTTTGAATCAATAACAACGCCAGCTCCCGCTTGCACATGGGCAATGCCTTCCTTTACAATCATTGTACGAATGGCGATATTAAGTTCCATATCCCCTGAAAAACCAATCCACCCAATCGAACCGGTATAAATACCTCTTCTGACTGGTTCTAGTTCTTCGATGATTTCCATCGTCCGAACCTTAGGAGCACCTGTAATTGTTCCTCCTGGAAAGGTAGCTTTAATGATTTCTGCTCGGTCTTTTCCTTTTGCAAGGCTACCTTTTACATTAGAAACGATGTGCATCACGTGCGAATACTTTTCAATAACCATGAATTCATCTACTTTTACTGTACCACATTCACAAACTCTGCCGAGATCATTTCGTTCTAAATCCACCAACATGACATGTTCGGCACGTTCCTTATCGTTGTTGATCAACTCATTTGCTAACTGTTGATCCTCCACTTCATCCTTGCCCCTAGACCTCGTTCCAGCAATTGGTCTAGTACTGATCTCATTCCCCTTTTTCTTTACTAGCAACTCCGGTGAGCCACTCACGATTTGAAATTCCGGCACCTGCATATAAGCCATATATGGAGATGGGTTAAGTTTGCGCAATGTATCGTAAATTTCCCGAGGATGGTTTTTGATTTCCTTTGATCTTCTTACGGATAAGTTAACCTGAAAAACGTCCCCTTCAGAAATATATTCTCTTACTTTCTCCACTGCGTCCGAAAATTCCTGCTCAGATAAAGAAACAGAAAAATGTTCAGCTTGTGCTTTTATATTTGTTCTAGTTAAAGGCGCCACAGTATGTGTCATCCAAAGCTCTTCGTATTTTTGCAATCTAGCATTTGCTCGTTTTTCATTATGTATGTCGTCATGAGTGATCAACCATATCACTTGTTCATTATGGTCATAGACAAACACATCATCAAAAACCAAAAAGTATAAATCTGGTGTTTCTAGGTCATCCTGTGCGGTATTTGGCAATTTTTCAATATATCTAGCATAATCATAGCTAATAAATCCAAGCGCTCCGCCTTGAAAGTCAGGATAGCCTGGATGATGGGCGGTTTGATTGGCTTTCATCCACTCCATAAAATGTGTAAGGGGGTCACCCTCAAGTAGTGTTGTGCCTTCTTTGGTTGTTATCGATAATTGATGATTTTTTCCTTGGATCACAGCAAATGGTTTGATTCCCATGATGCTGATTTTTCCTCCCCGCCCACTTTCTAATAACATGTGGTAAGGCTCGTGTTGCGTTAGGCTCTTATATTTGTCATACCAATCGTCATGTGCGAACGGTATTTTCTTCGCAAAAGATACTCTCTTTTGTTGCATGGCCCCACTCTCCTTATAGCGGATGTTCAAAAAGTCCGGTAAAAATGACACATCGGTAGATGAACTTCGACTAACTACCGATACGTCCTGTGTCGAACGTCGAAGTCTCCACATCCTGTGGAAGCTCGTTGGCTTGCTTTTCCGTTCCTTGGAAAAGAAAACCACTTTTCCCGGAGTGCAAGATCGTCTGCTCACGTATTAACTGCATACGCTCCGCTACTCAAAGCTGCACCGCCTGAACTTTCGACGCACAGGATGTACTAGTGTCGACAAGACATGAGACGTGGCGTTTTTGTCGACGTGGTCCTTTTTATCCTCCTTTTCGAACAAGCACTTTATAGCCCTATTCTACATGATATTGCAGAAGGTGGTATATAGAAAAAAAGAGTTTTACCCATAAGGATAAAACTCTCATCTTTCTTATTGCTCATCAAATTGATAAAGAACTGTACTTAAGTAACGCTCACCATTATCTGGAACAACTGCTAGCACTTTTTTGCCTTTACCTAATTTTTTCGCAACCTGTAATGCTGCGAAAATAGCTGCACCCGAGGAAATACCTACAAGGAATCCTTCTTCTTGACCTGTGCGGCGTGCATATTCAATCGCTTCTTCATTTTTAACTGTAAATACTTCATCATATACTTCTGTGTTTAATACGGTTGGCACAAAGTTCGCACCTATACCCTGGATTTTATGTGGACCTGGTTTTCCACCAGAAAGAATTGGTGAATCAGCCGGTTCAACCGCTACAATATGGACGCCTGGATATTTCTCCTTTAACACAAGCCCCGCTCCAGTAATTGTTCCGCCTGTTCCAATTCCAGAAACAAACGCATCTAATTGGTCACCCATTTGCTCAACAATTTCCTTACCAGTCGTTAAACGGTGAACTTCAGGGTTTGCAGGATTGTCGAATTGTTGTGGCATGAAATAACCGTGTTCTTTCACAAGCTCTTCTGCTTTGTTAACGGCACCTCTCATCCCTTCAGCACCTGGTGTTAAAACAAGCTCAGCACCGTAAGCACGTAAAAGATTGCGGCGTTCCATACTCATTGTATCTGGCATAACTAAGATGGCTTTTAACCCTTTAGCAGCGGCTACCATTGCTAAACCGATACCTGTGTTTCCACTTGTCGGCTCAATAATCGTGTCACCAGGCTTTAATTGACCATTTTTCTCAGCTGCTTCAATCATCGCTAATGCAATTCTATCCTTTACACTGCTACCTGGGTTAAAGAACTCAAGCTTTACATAAACATCTGCACTATCTTCCTCAACTAAGTGGTTTAACTTTACAACTGGAGTTTGCCCGATTAATTCATAAATTGAATTTGCTACTCTTGTCATGATTCCACCCTCAATCCCTACTATTTTTATTGGTTTTATCTACAATTTAGCAATTCTCCTACTAAATGTCAACGAATTTACTACCAGCTAACTGTGAATTTTTTCTATTTTATCAAATACGCCTTGGCGTATTTGCGCCCAGATTTTGGGCCTACAGGAAGTGGTCATAAGGACGTTGCCACAGGAGGTGGCGTTCTTAGTCTTTGATCTTACAGCTCGAAGGTTTTCCTTTAAAAATCACATGAATCCGACGAAGGCTGTAACTTAATTTAGCAGAAGTGGCTGACTTCTGCTAAATTAAGTAACTATTGTTGATTTTCAAAGAACCATTTGACGTCAAGCTCTTTCCAGAATGGCTCTACTGAAATTGCTCCATTCATTTGGTCAACGGCAATTTGGCGTTTGATTTGGTCCTTTACATCGTCATAAGAATACGTTACCGCTTCAATTGCTTCATGGAGGATAATAACCGCAAAGCCACCTTCAACCTCGATCGGCTCACTCCATTCATTTGGTTTTAATTGGTTAGCCACTTCTAAATAGCTATCAGGTGCATATCCATTTTCCGCATTTACAAATCCGAGTTCCCCACCCCGATTTGCGGAAAATTCATCAGTTGACTTCTCCATAGCAAGTGCTGAGAAGCTTGATCCATTTTTTAATTCATTTTGTACCTGTTCAGCCGCTTCCTTTGTTTTGACGACAATATGGGAAAGGTGATACGACTTTGGAATTTCGTATAAATGCTTGTTTTCCTCGTAGAAACGTTTCATTTCTTCCTCAGATATAACCGCATCCTTTGTTAAGAGCTCTTCTAATAAAATGCTTAACTCAATTTGCTCTTTCCAGTGCTCGTCATCAATATTCTCATGATCGATGTTATTATACATTGTCTTAATTAACATCAATTCACGATCAATGGCATCCTCTGATAAAGTGATATCATGTTTTTTAGCCATTTGACGAACAACTTCCTCATCAATCATTCCCTCTAAAATTTGTTTCCCATATCTGTCTTCAAGCTCATTTAACCATTGTTGTCTTGTAATGGATGTTTCTCCGATTGTAGCCACTACCTCTTCTTCCCCGCTTGCAACAACAGGCTTCGTAGCCTCAACCGTCTTTTCCTCAGACTTTTCCCCTGGTTGATCAGTCACAAAGTACACAACTGACAAACAGTTAATGATAACGAGAGCAACAATAATTGACCATAATACCTTTTGATTCATTTTTCCCATCTCCCATTACCTTACTTTGCTTGTTCTTTTAATTCTATTAATTCTTCTTTTGAAAAATGATATTTTTCGTTACAAAAATGGCATTGTGCCTCTGCTTTTCCATCTTCCTGAATCATAGCCTCAATTTCATCTGTGCCTAAGCTAATGATGGCACTTTCAATTCGTTCCTTAGAGCAAGGACACACAAAGGAAACCGGCATTTTTTCAAGTATTTTGAGGTTTTCGTCGCCAACTACCTCAGCCAAAATATTTTCAGGTGTAAGTCCCTTTTCAATCATTTTTGATACAGGTTCGATTTCTTGAAGTCTTTTTTCAATTTGTGTAATGGTTTCCTCATCTGTACCAGGCATAAGCTGGATAAGGAATCCGCCAGCGGCTAAAATGGAGTTATCTGGATTTACTAAAACCCCTACCCCAACAGACGAAGGGGTCTGCTCAGAAGTCACAAGATAATAGGTAAAATCCTCTCCAAGTTCTCCTGACACAATTGGAACCTGTCCAGAGAATTGATCCTTCATTCCGATATCCTTTACAACTGTTAAAGTTCCTTCTGTTCCAACAGCTCTTTTCACATCAAGTTTCCCATGCTCATTTAAATCAAAATGGGTTTGTGGGTTCGTCACATACCCTCTTACTTCCCCTTTTGCATTTGTATCAACAAGAATAATTCCGATTGGACCGCCACCCTCAACTTTAATGGTGAGCTTTACTTCACCCTTTAGAGTGGCTCCTAGCATCACCCCAGCAGTCATTGTTCTACCAAGCGCTGCTGACGCAGTAGGCCATGTATAGTGTCGTCTTTGGGCCTCCGCGACTGTTTCTGTTGAATCAATTGCATATGCTCGAACCTGTCCATTATAAGCTAACGCCTTAATTAAATAATCACTCATTTTATTACTCCTTTTCATGTCATCTCATTGATAGTTATTTTATTTTGTTTCTTTATTAAGTTGATATATTAGATGTAGCCCTTTTAGTGTTAAAAATGGATTAACGATATCAATCGCATTCGATTCAGCCGCAATCAATGCGGCAAGTCCTCCTGTTGCAATCACCTTTGGTTTTTCCACTGCTTGAGCTTTGATGCGGGCAACGATACCCTCAACCTGACCAACGTAGCCAAATAATATACCTGCCTGCATCGCACTAACTGTATTTCGCCCAATCACACCTTCTGGACGAGCTATTTCGATTCTAGGCAGTTTTGCAGCTCTTGAATATAAGGCTTCTGTTGAAATGGCAATTCCAGGAGCAATCGCCCCGCCCATGTATTGCTTTTTCTCATTTATGTAGCAGAATGTAGTGGCCGTACCAAAATCAACGATGATAAGTGGACCCCCGTATAGATTGATTCCCGCTACGGCATTAACGATTCGGTCTGCTCCCACTTCTTTTGGATTGTCGTATTTAATGTTTAAACCTGTCTTAATGCCTGGTCCTACCACTAACGGCTTTATTCCAAAATACTTTAAACACATTCGTTCCAGTGCAAACATTATCGGCGGAACGACTGAGGACATAATTATGCCATTAATATCCCTAAAGGTTAATCCTTCATGTGCTAATAGCGATTTTATGACGAGTCCATATTCGTCCTCTGTTTTATTTCGACTGGTTTCGATTCGCCAATGATGTTTTAAGTCATCATTTTGATATACCCCTAAAACCATATTTGTATTCCCTACATCAAGAACAAAAATCATGTGGTACCCCCTACACCTGACTCCCCTAATCAAATACGCCTTGGCGTATTAACCCATGGTGGTTAAAGTTAAACTAATGCAAACATCATACCATATCTCGTTTTTATTATTCCACATTTAAGGAGTCTTAGGCAGTACAAAAAAGGTGCCTACTTTGGTTGTAGACACCTTTTGCTGTTACTTTTCTTTATCTTTGTTTTCGCCTTCCGTTACTTCCTCTTCTTTTTTAGAGTTAATAGTAACTTTAACATCTTCTTTTGGTTTATCTGCACCCTCAGAAGCGACTGGTCTGTCAGGTAATTTACCTTCTTCGAACAAGCTCTTAATTTGGGCAGCATCTAAAGTTTCAATATCAAGTAATGTTTCCGCGATCAGTTTAAGTTTATCTTGATTTTCAGTAAGAATTTGTCTTGCTTTCTCATAGCTTTCTTTAATAAAGCGTTGGATTTCAAGATCAATTTCGTGTGCGATTGCATCACTGTAGTTTTGCTCGTTGTGGATGTCGCGTCCTAAGAACACTTGACCACCCTGTGCTTGACCGAATTGAAGCGGACCAAGCTTTTCACTCATTCCGTATTCGGTAACCATTTTACGAGCAATTCCTGTAGCACGTTGGAAGTCATTGTGAGCACCTGTACTTACTTCTCCAAATGTGATTTCCTCAGCTACACGACCTCCTAAGAGACCTGTGATTTTATCCAATAGTTCAGGTTTTGTCATGAAGTAACGGTCTTCCTTAGGAAGCATTACCGCATAACCTCCTGCTTGACCACGCGGGACAATTGTGACTTTATGAACCATATCCGCTTCATCAAGTACCATACCAATAACAGTATGACCCGCTTCGTGGAACGCCACGATATTGCGTTCTTTTTTCGAAATAACACGATTCTTTTTCGCGGGACCTGCAATGACGCGGTCTGATGCTTCATCAAGATCAGTCATATCAATTTTCTTTTTGTTTTGTCGAGCTGCAACGAGCGCTGCTTCATTCAGTAAGTTTTCTAAATCTGCACCTGAGAATCCTGGTGTTCTTGCAGCGATTGCTTTTAAATCAACCGATTCATCAAAAGGCTTATTACGAGCGTGTACGCGTAATACAGCTTCCCTTCCTTTAACATCTGGGCGTTCAACTGTAATTTGTCGGTCAAAGCGTCCTGGACGTAGTAAGGCTGGATCTAGAATGTCTGGGCGGTTTGTTGCAGCAATGATAATGATTCCTTCATTTGCACCGAATCCGTCCATCTCTACTAGCAATTGGTTTAAGGTTTGTTCGCGCTCATCATGACCGCCACCAAGACCCGCACCACGCTGGCGTCCAACCGCATCAATTTCATCTATAAAAATGATACATGGCGCATTTTTCTTTGCATTTTCAAATAGGTCACGTACACGTGAAGCACCGACCCCAACGAACATTTCAACGAAATCCGAACCACTGATGGAGAAGAATGGAACCCCTGCTTCACCAGCAGCCGCACGGGCAAGTAATGTTTTACCTGTACCAGGTGGTCCGACAAGGAGAATCCCCTTTGGAATTCTTGCACCTAATTCAGCAAACTTACGAGGATCTTTCAAGAACTCAACCACTTCAACAAGCTCTTGCTTCTCTTCGTCCGCACCTGCAACATCTTTAAATCTAACCTTTTTCTTTTCTTCGCTATATAACTTTGCTTTACTCTTACCAAAATTCATTACCCTACTACCGCCGCCTTGAGCTTGGTTAAGTAGGAAGAAGAATAAAATAAAGATAATAACAAATGGGATAATCGATGTAAAGAAGGTTACCCAACCACTTGTTTCCTTTGCCTTAAGTACATCAACGTCTGCATTCAGCGCAGCATCCGTAATCCGATTAACCTCATTTTGGCTGCCGATGATGTTCGTGACAAAGAATTGATCCTTATCATAGTTCTTTAACTGGCCTCTAACCTCGTAGACGCCTCTTTCAGGTTGTATCGTAATATTTTTTACATCTCCAGCTTCGAGATGTTGAACAAACTTGCCATATTTCATCACTTCAGGCTGGCCATTTGCTCCTTGGAAGAAGCTAACCACGCCGATAATGACTAAAAATATGAGTAAATAGAATATGACATTTCTAAAAATCCGATTCATCCCTTACCTCCTCCCGCGGTGAACAAACTATAGTAAATAGTATCATAGATAATAATTGCTATTCAAATGAAATACGTTTTATCTGTGAATAAGTTTCAAAATAGTACAAGTTTTTTTATGTCAAGAAAACTATTCTGAATAAACCTCAGGTTTTAGCACACCGATATATGGTAAATTGCGATATTTTTCGGCGAAGTCTAAACCGTAACCTACAACAAACTCATCAGGAACAATAAACCCAACATAGTCTGCGTTAATATCGGCTTTTCTGCCTGTTGGCTTATCCAAAAGTGTAACAATTTTAATGGACTTCGCTTTACGATAACGGAATAATTCAACGAGGTAGCTTAATGTAAGGCCACTGTCGATAATATCCTCAATGACAAGAATATCTCTTCCTTCTACAGAAGTATCCAAGTCCTTGATGATTTTTACTTCACCGGAAGAGACTGTTGAGTTCCCGTAGCTTGACACATCCATAAAATCCATTTCTAAGTATGTATCTACTCTTTTTAACAGATCGCCCATGAAAGGCATAGCCCCTTTTAAAATCCCAATGGCCAAAGGGAATTTATCCTTATAGTCCTCTGTTAAAGTATTACCTAATTCCTTCACTTTTAGCTGAAGTTCTTCCTCACTAAATAAAACCTTCTCGATATCCTGCTTCATGCTTTTAAAGCCCCCTAAAATCCTGTGTATTGTAGTACGATATAGTGCGATTTTGTTTTACAAGTTGCTTCATATGGTGATTTTTTCAGTCCTGGAAGCCACAAAATCTTTCCTTGTTCATCCTCGACAACCGGCCAAAGGTCACGTCTGTGAAGGGGTATTTTTTCATCGATGAAAATATCCTTCACTTTTTTAGAACCATTCATTCCTTTTAGTTTCATTTTATCTCCGGTTTTTCTTGATCGGACATAAAGTGGCAATTGAATGGTATCTGGGTCAATGACGAAACTGTTATTTCCGACTGCGCTTCTAGGATAGTTCTTCCACACTTGACTCTTTATTTCACTACCATCTTCAAGTCTATAAAGCCCAGGTGTATCAATGTGAAATCGATAGGGGCTCAACTGTTCCTTACAATCCGTATAAGTATATGTACAGCTTTCATAAGATTTCACAATTCGCAAACCAGCAGGAAAATGCAATTCTCCAGAAGGATGATTACTCGCCAAGAAGGTTAACAAATTGTCAATATGTACGGCAGAAAGAGAAGGAGGAAGTTCTTTGTAGAGATAGTTTAATATTAGTTGAATCCCTCTTCTTTGTAAAGATTTTGGCATTGCTAAAAAGCAAGGAATTTCAATCTCTATTTCGTTACCTTCATTCCTTTTCATTACTTTATTCATTTTTTCGATTGTTAATTCATCCAAAACTTCATTGTCTTCTGTCATGTACTGATTAAATTGTAAAAAATGTTCGTGTACTGCTGGATTTTCTTGCTTTAAAAAAGGAAGAACATGATGCCTAAATCGGTTTCTTGTATAGTCGTCTTTATCATTTGACGGATCACGTCTAGGCGAAAGCTTCCATTCCTCGCAATATTCCTCAATATCTGCTCTTGTCACGGCTAAAAACGGGCGAATAATTGCCCCACATGAAAATGGACGTTTAACCTGCATACCTGCATAGCCTACACCCTTACTACCGCGGGCCAAACGCATTAAAATGGTTTCTATTTGGTCGTCCCCGTGATGCCCAAGTGCTAAATATTCGGCTTTATGTTTTCGCATCATTTCATTAAAAAATTGATATCTCACTTCCCTTGCAGCAACTTGGGAGCTTAAACTATGTTCCTGTTTATAGGATGTCACATCGATTTGGATTGATTCAAAAGAAATTTGATATGCTTCACAAAATTCTTTTACATATAGCAAATCCTCTTCTGATTCTTTCCCACGGAACATATGATCAACATGAGCAGCAATAAGGGTTGATTCCTTCTGTTGGTAGAATAAATAATGTAGTAACGCGAGGGAATCCGGACCACCAGACACCCCTACTATTATCGTTGAATCCTTCTGAATCAATTCGTGTTTTTCAATAAACCGGCTTACTTTTTCGATCATTGTCGGACCAATCCTTTGCAAAATCGTAAACGATGTTTTAATCGTACCACTTTCCAAATCTTTTTTACAGAATTTGTCCATATAGATAAAGCAAATACCCTAAGGATACAAACAGGAGTAATAATACCGTCTCAAGAACCCCACCTTTTTGTTTTTTCGGTTTCAGTTGTCGATTTACCCGTGAAAAATTAGATTGAGATTGGGTATTACTTACCTTTCTATTGGCTTGCGAATTTCTTGCTGCTCGTGTTTTTTGTACAGGAGCCCGATCCTTTTTAACTTGACTTAACTTCATAACCAAATCTTTACGCATTTCTGCAGCCCGCTGATATTTCCCATCTATCGCAGACAAGAGAACAGTATCAAACTTTTGTAAAAAGTCCGTATTTGCTATAATGGATTTCAATTGTTTCACCGGTTGGTCTGTTCGTGTAAAACGGTTAGGGTAAGCTGCATTGACGATAATCATCGCCACTGCAAATAAGTCATAGGAGGCTTCTGCTTTTCTCGAACCTGCTCCCCAGTAGCCACGGTCAAAGAACTCCGTAAACTCTTTGATTGCCCTTCCTTGAACAGTTGTTCCTCCGACATCAATACAGCGGATTTTTGGTGGATTCCCAACAACAAGTAGATTATCAGGTTTTAAGTCACCGAATACCCATCCTTCTTGATGGAGTCTGTCCAAATCCGAAAGCAATTGCAAGCATAGGATACCTGTCCACTCTTTTCCTCTTTTTTCGATAAAAGATAAAAAGCTTTCTCCACGAATATATTCCATGACGTAAAAGGAGATTGGGCTTGAAAATCCGGGTCTAATCCAATCATCGACATCTATAAATGAAGGTCCAAGGGCAGAGCCTTGGACCTTAGAGAAGTGTTTTAACACATTTACTTCCGACGTAATTGTCACGCCATTTTCACTAATTTTTATGGCCACTTGGCCATCAATGCTTTCAGCTAAATAGACAATACCATTAGCACCTTGTCCTAAAGGTCTTACAATGCGATATGATTTTTTATGCCATTTTCCAGTAATGACAGTTCCAGGAGAAACCTTACATACCTGACTCTTCGTAGTATTGTTCATCATCACGAGACAACAAACTCCTTAATGATCTTTTTTTCTTGAAGTAGGTAAGTGCTTCTCGGATTGCCGGTCCGGTTGGTGTGATTCCACCTGTTGAAAGCTTCGGAAAAATACTAGACAAGGATTCTAGTCTTGGAGTCCAGTCTAATACCCCTTCTACTTCAACTCTTTTCCCTGGAAATACAAAAACAGAAAATTGATTGTCTCCCATTCTCGCATTTAAGCTTATTGATAGGTCAAGTAATGCTTCTTTGACAGTTGGCAGTTTATGCTTCATACTCGCACTCGTATCTACTAAAACTAAAACTTCTAAATCAACAGTTTCACCAAGTTCATCGACAACCTCCATCACTTCTCCGCGTTTTTCCGGAGGAAGGTCCTCCATCGATGTCTTTGCTCCTAGGATTTGCTGGAGTTCCTTGTTGACCACCCCCTGCAGAGTTTGAGTCATTGCTTGTCTTGTCACCATTTGAACAGTTTGAGACAGCTGTGTGGAATAGACGATTTGGCTCACGCCTCCACCAGCAGTAGCCATACCTTCAATTTCCTGCATTCCTTGTTCATCAATCGTATCCTGCTCCACTACACCAATAACATTAATAGTTACTCCTTGCTCTCTCGCAAGCGCCGCCATTGCAATCGGATCTTCCCCTTGGTTTGAACACCCGTCCGTAATTAATAGAATTTGCTTCAATGTGCCTTTTTGCACGTTTCATCCCCTCCTACTTAAGGTAGTAACAGGATGGACGAATAAATCATTTTTTAAACACTTTTAGAGGATGTTCAAAAAGTCTGGTGAATATGACACATCGATTTTCCGCGTTGGCTTGCTTCTCCAGTCCTCACGTATTAACTGCATACACTCCGGTCCTCAAAGCTGCACCGCCTTAAAAAATCGACGCACAGGATGTGCTAATGTCGACAAGACATGAGGACGTGGCGTTTTTGTCGACGCGGTCCTCTTCACTCCCCTTTTTGAACACGTACTTTTAATAGAATCAAATTGCCTTCCTTTTCGTTTTCTGATGCCCATAAGCAGGGATGGCTGCCCATTTTGGTGTGTTATGTTTAATCTTTGTCACGACGACGGTCATATCATCTTCAATTTGACCAGACCTTGTACGGATTACCTCCTCCATAATTAGATCCGCAACCTCTTGGGGATCTTTTGTTTGAATTTCTTTGATCTTCCGTTTCATCCACATATCATAGTTTTCAACATGCTTAGGCCCTTCAAAAATTCCATCACTCATCATGATTAACAGGTCTCCAGCCTTTAACTGTTCATCAACTACCTCCACTTCAAAGTCCTCAATGATTCCCATTGGTAGATTACTTGCTTGTATCTTACTAATCTTATCTCCTCTCTTAATATAGCTTGGAGTAGAGCCGATTTTTAGGAACTTCGCACTTGCATCCTGTAAATCAATGACTGCTAAATCGAGTGTCGAGAAAATTTCATCAGTTGTTCGTAATGAAAGAATCGAGTTAACGGACTTTATCGCCACCTTCTCTTCAATGCCAGATTGAAGAATCTTTTTTAACAACTCCAAAGTTTCATTGCTTTCGTAATGCGCTCTTTCTCCGTTCCCCATCCCATCACTTATAGCAACTGCATGCTTTCCAACGCCTAACTCAATGGTTGAAAAACTATCCCCAGATACTAACCCACCACCCTTAGCAGCGTGAGCAACACCCGTATCAATGACATAAGCTTTTGCAGAACCAAGTGTTACGTGGCAATATCCGTTTGGATATGCTGAGCATTCTTCATTTTTCACAAGGATTGTTTCTTCTAAAATATCGGATAGCATTGGTGCAATTAATTTTTCACACTCCCCACTTCCATTGCAATATGGAATACTCAATTCAATGTCAACATTCCCTTGTTCCACACTATAAATTTCTACATGCCCAATTTGAATTCCGAACGACTGTAATGCATCTAAGATTTGCTCCTCTAATACATGATGATTTTCACCTTCGCGCTGAATTTCCTTCGCAAAATCACTCATTACCTGGGAGACACCTAATAATTGATCGGCTACTAGTTTTCGACTCTCCTTTACCTGTTTTTTTAGCTTTTGGTTTGCCTGATAATAGGTCAACTCCTGTTCAATTGCATCAATTACTTTTTTGGAGCGATGACAATGCTTATCCCAATCTCTCGTAAGCTTGTGATTGTACTGTAGCGAATTTGTATCACATCCATGCATAATATCTTTCATATAGTCATATGTTTTATTAAAGTTCTTGGACCAGCACGCCTCCTTTTTAAAACACGATTGACAGGTCTTTTCCGTTACATTGCTTAAAAATAGGTCGACTTCACGGTCTTTGTCCTCTTCATCAATTGGATACCCATATTCCTGAAAACTATTGGACAATGCCTCAAACACTGTTGAAAACTGTGAAACACGATTTGCGGTTACATCACGAACTTTACGCAGATATTGCTGTTGTTCAGCATGATGCTCAGGTGTTCCTGGAATATTTTTGGCCACTTTGCTTATTAAGCTCTTAGGCGTTAGTAAAAACAATAGAATCGCCACACCGGATTCATATAAAGTAGGAATAATTTGACTAGCCCCTTCTCCGTAAAGGCCTATTAAAAGTGTTCCTACAATAAGTCCAAGTGCAACTCCCGCCTTTTTTCCTTCTTTTAAAAGACCCCCTAGTAATCCAGAAAAAGCGAGAAGACTCATTTGGTACAAGCTCGTTACATTTGCGAGACTTAAAATAAGCCCTGTTACAACCCCTACTGTTGAGCCTATCGTGGCACCTGCGACAAACGCAAATAAGAGGACCACATATCTTGAAAGGACATTGGAAATGGACATCTCATAGACGAGCCATCCCATTGTGCCTGTTAACACAGAGGCAATTAAGATAATCAAACAAATAATTTCTTCCGTTTTAAAGGATTGTCTCCTTCGTTTCTCCGTTATCAATGGTACACTTTGTAGAAAAATAAAGGTTAATATGAAAGCTAACCCTGATCCGACGCCAACCATCACCCCGTCATGGACGGTAATTGACCCTTGTGTAACATAAAGGATTCCCACCTTCGCAGCTGCAGAAGCAATTAACACCAGAACTGGTAAGGCTTTGAGCAAATCTACTTTAAACCTTTGAAGAACTTTATAGATTACAAGAAAGAAGGCGATTGATAGAAATGTGAATACGGTGACATCTGCCGAAAGGGTAAATGATCCAGCGATAACAGCTGCCATTGCAAGTCCTGCTTTTCCTTTTTTCATCATAAATACGCTTGCGAAAAATGGTAATGCAAAGGGGGTTAATTCATTTAGGATGAGGGCTCGTCCTAATAAAAATCCAACGACGCCTAGTAAAAGCCCTTTTAGTAGAAATAGATTTACAAGTTTCACTTGAAAATGATGAAACCATTTGAACACCGTGTCCTGTGTTTTCACAATGTCTACCTCTGTGATCGGTCCGCTTAGATTCCTCTCTATTCTTTCCATTTACAAACACTCCCCGTATTTAATAGTTGTTTGTAATTATACAGTTGACGGAATTCGTATTTTGTCAAAACAACAGAAGCTAAAAGAAAAATCATTCGACTGCTTGTCTAGTTTTCCAACAAAATAAATGTCAGATGACGAATTTTAGGAGTCTATTTTGATAGTTTTGTAAAAAAATTCATAGATTTATTGCGGGTATTGTGTGAATTTTTGTATTATTTTCCTTCAAGACAAAATATATTGACGAACGAATAGACAGAAGGTATTATATTACTTGTGCTTACTTACTAGAGTTTGAGAAAGAGATTGTCGAACACTATTAAATGGCGATAAAAAGTGTACTCATTTATCCATGGCGGTGTAGCTCAGCTGGCTAGAGCGTACGGTTCATACCCGTGAGGTCGGGGGTTCGATCCCCTCCGCCGCTACCATAAACATTTAGGCCCGTTGGTCAAGCGGTTAAGACACCGCCCTTTCACGGCGGTAACACGGGTTCGAATCCCGTACGGGTCATACGAAAAGCTAGTGTGCTCACTAGCTTTTTTCTTTTGCCTAAATATCAAGCACACAAAAAAGCACCCGATTAGGGTGCTTTATATATATATTTAAGCTACAGTAGCAGGTTATCCTCTTCTCGCTCCACGCCCACCACGTTTTGATTCAGTGTTGCGCTTTAAGGAAGATAGACGATCTTCACTGTCCTTCAGAAAGCGATTCATCTTTTGTTCAAAGTTTTCAGTTTTGTTTTGATTACGTTGGTCGTTTCTGTTATTACGTGGACCGTTGTGTCGTGGACGTTGTGGTTGTTGGGTTTCTTTTGCCTTTTTAATGGATAAACCAATTTTTCCATCTTTCTCAACATTAATAACCTTGACCTCAACTTGGTCGCCAACCTTTAAATGCTCATTAATATCTTTGACATAATTGTCAGCAACCTCACTTATATGGACAAGACCAGTTGATCCTTCTGGCAGCTCCACAAACGCTCCAAAATTCGTAATTCCTGTTACCTTCCCTTGAACCTTGCTACCTACTTCGATTGACATAAAAAAAATGCTCCTCCTTAAATTTGAAAAAAAATCAATTTACTATATTATACATAATATAAAATTCAAGTGTCAATAAGACTAAGACCCATCCCCAACTTTAAAAATGATTTCGCCTTCCTTAGATAGAAAATAATCCCTGCGAATTATTTTTTCAATATACTCATCACTGTTGAGTTTTACAACTTCCTCTTCAAGAACTACTTGTTCATCTTTTAGTGAGGTGAGTTGTTCTTGTAATTCTTCCTTTTTAGCCGCCTTTTCATTCATTGTTTTATGTTGCGATACAACCATTGAAATGAGCCCATAAGAAATGATCGCGACCAAAACAAAAAAAGCAATCAATCTTCTAATCAAGCCTTTTCGTTTCACATGAAGGGCCTGTTCCTGCTCTTTATATTCTTCCATATAAGTTGACTGTAATTGTGTTACATTTTTCTTTCTTGCACTCATTGTAGAGAATGCCTCCTATTGTTTCCTTATCTTCTTCCACCATTTTACCAATATAGGTTTGATATTCTCTACTTTTTTCAAAAATCCTGCACACTTTAGAAAAATCTTTTCTACATTTTTTGTAAAGATGGATGGCAACAGCCTCCAGATTATGATTCCAATCCACTTTATTGGGGCAAAACAAATTTTAATGATTATCCAACAGATCTTAAGAAGGATTTTCCCAAATACCAGGAGGACATTGCATATTCCCAATAGAATCACAATAATCAGCTGAATTAGCATTTTTATCGGACGAACAATGAGTAATTCACCGGTTTTAAGCAAAAATTTATATAAGCGTATGATGGCTTGGATGATATGTTCAAGTGTTCTCACATAAATTGATTTCAATAAGCTTTGGTAAGCGGCAAATCCACAAAGGATTGCGATAAATACATAAAATCGCAGTTCGCCCTCATTTACCAACAAAAGCGTATAAAAGAACAATAGGCCTTGTACAATCCAAAAAAGAATGTCATTGATAAAAACGAAGAAATACTTTCGTCTGGTACGCTGTAAAAATCGTTGGTACGTGTCAAGAGAGGCCCCTAGCCACCCCCCCATGCAAATCATTGCAAGTAAAGTGTAAAACTGGGTTGACAGGGTCATCTAAATAACTTGCTAAAGAATCCTTTAGCCTTCTCCGTTGAATGATCGTCCAAATAGCTAATATCAAAGACCCTTCCCTTGATTGATACAATGCCTTTTTCCACATCCAGATTTTTCATTTGCAGGTTTTGGCCACGAATTGCTAGGAAGCCCATAACAGTTTCAAGCAAAAATTCCTCATTATCAAAGCTTTCTACCTGTTTTACACCTGTTATGTCAAGAAGTTTGCGACTTCTCATGATCACATCGTGCTCTTGTACGGTTCCTTTATTGGATGGCGTTCCATCATAGTATTGGTTCATCTATTATCCCCCACATTCATACTTGAATGGTTAAAATCACCATTCGTTTATTAGTAAAATGTATGAGTATATGGTGGGATTTAGAACAAGCCTTGTGGTGAATATCGAAGACTTAAGCTTCTACTTTTTCTTCTTTCACTACAGAATAAAGTTTATCAGCATCTTCTTTTTTTGTAGTTTCTTTCAGATCCTCGATTTTAACGGTTACAATTTTCTGACCGAAACGAATGGTTAACTCATCCCCAATTTTCACATTGCTGCTTGCCTTTGCGGCTAAGCCGTTAATAAGAATTCTTCCTTGGTCCGCAACCTCTTTTGCCAGTGTTCGTCTCTTAATTATCCGTGAAACCTTCAAAAATTTATCCAATCGCATAACTTTCACCTCTCTCTATTTTATCAAATGCGCCTTTGCGTATTTGCGCCTGATTTTTAGGTCCACAGGAAGTGAGTCACGAAGACGTTGCCACATGACGTGGCGTTCTTAGTCTTCGTTCACTTTCTCAGGCTTTTACTGGCAGTTGCCCTCCATGAGGGCTTAGTGCCAGTTAATGCTGAAAAACTTCCTTTGAAAAATCGTGGCATCCGCCGGAGGCTCTATAACTTTATTCGGCAGGAGCTCCTGCTGAATAAAGTTATAATCCATTTTGTTTTGCTTTTTCCCAGATGGCATCGAGCTGTTTAAGGGTTTGCTCCTCAAACTTTGCCCCTTGTTCTCTGAGTTCTTCTTCTATAAATTGAAAACGTCTTGCAAATTTTTGATTCGTCATCGCAAGCGCTTCTTCTGGGTCAAATTTATAAAATCTCGCTATATTGGCTAAAGCAAAAAGGATATCTCCAAACTCTTGAATGGCATCTCCTTTTGTTTTTTTCGCTACTGCTTCCTTGTATTCCTCTATTTCCTCAAAAACCTTGTCCCACATAGGTTCGACAGCATCCCAGTCAAATCCTACTTTGGCAGCTTTTTTCTGATACTTAACGGCCTTCATTAAACCCGGCAAACCCTTTGTTACATCATCTAAAATGGACTTTTCTTCTGGAGTGCTTCCTTTTTCCAATTGTTTGATTTGCTCCCAATTGGTTAGGACTTCCTCTGCAGTATCTGCTGATACTTCTCCAAATACATGTGGATGTCTTCGGATCATTTTTTCAGAAATACCGCGAATCACATCATCAATCGTAAACAATCCTTTATCCTCACCAATTTGGGCGTGAAGGAGAATTTGAAGCAGAACATCCCCTAGCTCCTCTGCTAAATGATTATCATCTTCACTATCGATTGCATCAAGAACCTCGTAGGCTTCCTCAAGCAAATACTTCTTTAACGAGTCGTGGGTTTGTTTTTGATCCCATGGGCATCCACCAGGCCCTCTTAATGCAGCAATAATTCTTCTAAAAGTGCGAAAATCATGATAAAGCAGTTCTTCCTCTTTCACAGGTGGGACATAGACGCTTGTTAGATTATTCACCTGGGTTTCGCGATCTAATTCATATAGAGGAACTTTTGTGATTTTTTCATTGACACTACCCGCTGCTGTAACAATATACACCTCATAATCATCAGGCAATTGCTCCATTAGTGTTAATTTCACATTGGATGCAATGTATTGGTCATACACCTGACAGATGATGATATGCTGGGAAAGCTGCAGTTCATCTTTTTCTAAAGATAAGGCATCAAGGAATTGGAAACCATTAATTGGATCTATCTTCAACGACGCTAATAACGGATCAATAAAGCTTTGTCCACCTTCAATTTTAACCTCAAGATTTTCATCCTCAAGCAAAAGTTGAGTAGTTTTTTCTGCTACCATTGGATGCCCCGGTACAGCAAAAACAATATCCTTTGTTTTCGCTTCATTTTTTAAAATAGTCACAATTTCATCATAAACCGCCTCAAATTGGTCATGCTTTTCGTAAATCTCGTCAAAAGATTGATAGGAAATTCCTTCGGCTTCTAATTCCTTTATTACCGGATGCTCCTTCGTCCGAAGAAACAAATGATCGGTTGCTAAAAGTTTACGATAAATGCCAAACGGAAGCTGTGATAAATCTCCTGCCCCTAACCCTATAACTGTAATCATGCGTTCTTTCCCCCTTTAAGTAACCTAATTAGTAAGGTTCCTTTTGATCCAATTGGGATTTCTGAGAGTTCAACTTCCGAAAATACGCTCCCTCTGAGAATAAAAAATAAATAGATGATCCCTCCAATAAAAACGGAGGACAATGCTTCAAAGCTTGCAAATGTACGGGTTTCTGCCGCAAGTGGAAAGAGATGATGCAAACCCCATGAATAACAAAAAACAATGAATGCCATGGCAACTGCCGCGAATATAACATGGTAAATAAAAGTCCAATTTTGCAGCACCCCAGGCAGCTTCCTCTTTACAATAATAATATGTGATACGGTTATCACCCCAAATCCAACAAGGGTGGCAATCGCTGCTCCAACGGTTTCATATCTAGGTATAAGTAACAGATTGAAAATCCATTTTAAAAGCATTCCACCCACAACGACTATCGCTGGTATAAAAGGATCACCCAAGCCTTGTAAAATCGCAGTAATGGATTGTGACAATGTTGTAAATAAAATCGAAAATCCGATGATTATTAAGACATTTGTTCCAAGGTTATTTCGAAACAGCATAATATTTGTAGGCTCTAAAACACATGCAAGGCCAACTGCCGCCCCAAGTCCTACGACAACACTAAGTCGGAATGTTAGGTCGACCTTTTTTTGAATAAAGACTAGATCATTTCTCGCCTTGGCACTTGCGATTAGTGGGACAAGTGATAACGCCAAGGATGTAGCTACTACTGTACCAAGCTGAAGCAGGGGTTGACCCCTGTCGTAAATACCTTTGACCTGTTTTGCTGTTTCATCTTCCATTCCACTTGAAACTAGCAAGGAATAAATAGTGAAGGAATCGACCAGTTGAAATAGAATTAACAATAAAGCACTAATACAAATCGTCATACCTTGGGTGAAAAGGATTTTAACAATCTCCATTGTTTTGATCGACGCTTTTTGAAACAATCGTTGTTTTTGGGTGGTCTTCTTCCTTTTCAGTAAATAAAACAACAGAACGGAAATAGCTGCAAACCCACCTGTAATTGAACCAAATATCGCCCCCGCTCCTGCCTCATATACTCCATAGCCATAATCCAATAGTATAAATGACATGAACAGTATAGTGACAACGCGAATCAATTGTTCCGTTACTTGGGAAACAGCAGTCGGGACCATATTTTTATGCCCTTGAAAATAACCGCGAAAGACTGAAATAAACGGCAAAAGTAAAAAGGAAAACGAGATCACCTTTATTAGTTTTGAAAGCTCTATGTCTCCCATCCAGCCAGCAACGATTTCTGCTCCCCAGTATAAAAAGCTAAAAATCACAATTCCCATTCCGAGTAATGTAATTAAGGTAATATAGAGGATTTTCATGACAGAAGCTTCGTCATGTTGTTCCAATTTCTCCGCAAGAAGCTTTGATATAATCACTGGAAATCCATATGTAGAGAAAACGAGGACAATTCCGTAAATCGGATATGCCTGTTGATATATGTAAAAGCCGATATCCCCCGCAATATTTTGGTATGGGATACGGTAGCCTGCACTTAGTATCTTGGTAATCAAACCGGCAAGGGTAAGAACAAATGCCCCCTCCCAAATTCGTTTCGACCGCTCTTCGGATTGGAAGCCCATCGCCCATCTCCCTTCCCTCAAATCAAATACACCTCAGCGTATTTGCGCCCAGATTTTTTAGGCCCACACGATGTGAGTCACAAAGACGTTGCCATAGGATATGGCGTTCTTAGTCTTTGATCTTATGCTCGAAAAGCTTCCTTTGAAAATCTGTGGCATCCGCCGAAGGCTGTAACTTTATTCAGTCGGGTTTTGAACCCAACTGAATAAAGTTACTAATTTCCTGTGTATTATAACATATTAGAAGGACAATTCTCTTCCAAACGGAAGAAAAGGCAGCTAAAATAGCTACCTTTCCGATTCGTCTTTTTTATTACTGTTCCATTTGACGCGCTAGGAATCCAGCTGCAGTTTCTACCGCTTTTTGTTCTACTTCCCCAAGCGCTTTTTCTTTTGATAAAATCACGACTGCACCAATTGGATCTCCATTTGCAATTATCGGACCGATTGTATATGATGAGATTGTTTCATCGGTACCTTCTACGATGGATACTTGGCGTTCTTCTGTTTCTAATATAGAGGATCTGTCCTCCATCGTTTTTTCGATTAGCTCACTTATATTTTTATTTAAGTATTCTTTTTTGGAGCCTCCTGCAACCGCAATAAATGCATCACGGTCACAAATAAGTACTTGATGCCCTAGGCTATCAAAAAGGGCCTCTGCATATTCCTTCGCAAAGTCACCTAGTTCACTAATCGGTGAATATTTCTTTAAAATAACCTCTCCATCACGATCAACAAAAATCTCTAATGGATCTCCCTCTCTAATACGTAACGTTCTGCGGATCTCTTTTGGGATAACTACTCGACCTAAATCATCAATTCGACGAACAATACCAGTTGCCTTCATTCTTATGATGCCTCACTTTCATCTGATGATTAAAGAATAGTGGTGATTGATGAACATTTTGTATACTTTTGAATAAATCACCATTTGTTGTTGAGTTTAGTATCTTACACCAACAGAGTTCTATTCACGATGATTGTGTTTTTTCGTGTGAGGAAAAATTAACCATACATCAGAACTATAGTCCACTCGGACTTTGGTTCTATTCGCCAGAATTTTATTCGATGCTTTAGGTCTATGAGCCTTAAATCAAATGCGCCTTGGCGTATTTGCGCCCAGATTTTTTCGAGCTTGCTCGAAAAATTACCCTTGAAAATCTGTGGCATCCGCCGGAGGCTTAAATTTATTCAGCTGGGGTTTACCCCTGCTGAATAGAGTTAAACCGCATTTACATTTTCTTTTTTCACATTTTGTAGCCCTTTTACCATATCAAAGATAATACCTAACCATTGGTTCACATCTAGTCCCTTTGTTTGGATGACAACTTTTAGTTTACTGCCTTCCATCCCAAGGCTAATCATTCGACCAAATGTATTTCCTAATTTAAAGATCTTTCCGCCATCTATTTGGCTACTTGCCTCTTCAGATAAAAGAATGGTGATTTCCTGTTTGGCCTGTTTAATAGAGATGACTTGCTCCGCTAATGCATAGACCTTAATTTTAGCAATCTTGAATAGATAATCCACCTGTTCTGGGTATTCACCAAAACGGTCTATCATCTCCTCTTGGAGCTCTTCAACATCCTCCATTGACGTGATGCCTCTAAATCGCTTATACATATCGATTTTTTGGCGACCATCTGAAATATATGCGTCTGGAATATACGCATCCACCTCAACATCAATTTCCACACTGGTTTGTTTAACAGCTGTTACATCACCTTTACGTTCCTCAATTGCCTCTTTTAGCATTTGTGAGTAAAGGTCAAATCCGACAGAATCAATAAACCCATGCTGCTGTGCTCCTAAAATATTACCTGCGCCACGAATAGACAAGTCTCGCATCGCGATTTTAAAACCTGAACCAAGCTCTGTAAATTCCTTAATTGCTTGAAGACGTTTTTCAGCAACCTCATTCAATACCTTATCTTTCCGATACGTAAAATACGCATAGGCAATACGATTCGAACGTCCTACACGACCTCTGAGTTGATAAAGCTGTGAAAGACCCATTCGGTCCGCATCCTGGACAATTAATGTATTCACATTCGGAATATCAACACCTGTTTCAATAATGGTGGTTGTCACAAGAACATCATATTGACCATCTAGGAAATTTAAAATCACCGATTCAAGTTCATTCTCAGTCATTCTTCCATGAGCGTAAGCAATCCTTGCATCCGGAACGAGCATGGAGATCTCTTCTGCCTTACGCTCGATATCCTCAACACGGTTATATAAAAAGTACACTTGACCGTCCCTTGCCATTTCTCGTTCAATTGCTTCTCTGATGAGTTCACCATTGTATTCAACCACATAGGTTTGTACAGGGAAACGATTTTCAGGTGGTGTTTCAATTACAGACAGATCACGAACCCCAAGCATGGACATATGAAGTGTCCGTGGGATTGGTGTAGCCGTCAAGGTGAGGACATCAATATTTGCTTTTAATTGTTTGATTTTTTCCTTATGTGTAACACCAAAACGTTGTTCCTCATCAATAATTAAAAGGCCTAAATCTTTATACGTAATATCCTTAGATAATAGGCGATGTGTTCCAACAACGAGATCAACGGTCCCTGCTTTTAACCCTTTTGTAACCTCTGTTTGCTGTTTCTTTGAACGGAAACGGCTCAATTGCCCAATTGAAATTGGGAAGTCCTGAAACCTTTCACGGATGGTTTCATAATGCTGTTGAGCCAAAATGGTGGTTGGAACTAAGATCGCAACCTGCTTTCCATCCATGATCGCCTTGAATGCTGCACGAATCGCCACCTCTGTCTTTCCATAACCTACATCTCCGCAAAGAAGACGATCCATTGGGCGCTCTCGTTCCATATCCTTTTTAATTTCCTGGATTGACCTTAGCTGATCCTCTGTTTCTTGATATTGGAAGGCTGCCTCAAATTCTCTTTGCATTTCTCCATCTGGAGAGAAAGCAAATCCTTTACTCGCTTCACGTTCAGCATAGAGTTTTATTAAATCATCGGCAATATCTTGTACAGATGATTCAACCTTCTTCTTAACGCGCTTCCAATCAGTACCACCTAATTTGTAAATCTTCGGTTCTTTACCTTCAGAGCCAACATACTTCTGCACCTGTTCAATTTGCTCAACCGGTACATAAAGCTTGTCATCTCCTTGATAGCGAATATGCAAATAATCCTTATGGATACCATTGATTTCTAATGTTTCAATCCCTAAATATTTCCCAATTCCGTGGTTTACGTGAACAACGTGGTCCCCGACATGTAATTCCGAGTAGCTTTTGATCCGCTCTGCATTTGAAAGCTTTTGCTTTCGTTTCGTCTTTTGCATTTTTTTCTTAAAGAGCTCTTCCTCAGTGATGACCGCTATACGCTGTAATGGCAATTCAAAACCATCCTGAAGATCCCCAAGCAGGATTTGTGCTTTTCCTATCAAAATATCTCCATCGCTATTATTAGGTAACGCATCGATCTCATAGTCAGACAGAACCTGCTCAAGCTTTTTCACCCGCTCTTCATTTGAACCGAGGAAAATCACAGAATAATTCCCTTTCTGCCATCGTTCAAGCTCTGTTTTTAGAACATGCATCTGACCGTGGAAATTTTGCATTTGTTTACAGGACATATTTAGGATGTTTTGTGGGCTTGTATGTGGTACATGCCTTAGGAAAAGAGATAGATAAACCAACGGATTGGTTGATTGTTGAAGAAGCTTAGAAAACGGGTGTGACAAGGTAATATTATGGATGATCTCACCTTTTGATAAAAGACTTGTCACCCATTCAGCCTCTTCTTTATCTAAACTATCTGCCATCTCCTGGATTCTACTAACTTCATCTAATAAAACTAGCCCGTTTTTTGGTAAATAGTCTAGTAAACTAGCAGGCTGGTCATAGATAAGGGATAGATATTTGAACATTTGCTGTAAAACTTGCCCATTGTTTAATTGTTCAAGCTCGTAAGAAATATTCTCTATTAACAGTTCCTTCGCTTTTTCATCCTTAACCTTCTTTAAGCTTTTACCTAGACCTTCTTCTAATGCACGCACACCTTTTTCTAAATGCGCCTGTGTAAGTAGAATTTCAGTTGCAGGTCCAAGCACGACCGAATCGATTTTTCCTTGTGAACGTTGGTCCTCTAGTGAGAATGTCCGAATTGAATCCACTTCCGTATCAAATAGTTCAACCCGTACCGGATTTTCCTCAGTTAAAGGGTAGATATCAAGAATTCCACCTCTTACACTGTATTCACCCGGTGCTGATACCATTGACACCCGTTCATAACCCATTGACACGAGCTTTTCTAATGTATCTGACACTTCAATATCGTGTCCAACCGTAAATGTCAGCTGACTTTCATTCCATAGTTTTTTCGGTGGAAGTAGCCTTTTTAATCCTGCGATTGGTGCAACTATGACACCTTTGGATTGGTGGCTCCAATAATTCAAGGCTTCAATTCGTTGCCCTTTCAACTCAGGGCTTGCGATTCCAATTTCTGATGCAATTAATTCATTGACAGGATAAAGGAAAACCTCGTCTTCCTCTAAAAGCCCATTTAAATCCTCATAAATTTTTTGAGCCTGGAATAAATTATGAGTGACAACTAGGATCGGGCGTTTTGTCTGTCTATATAGAGCTGCCGTTAATACGGTTCGAGCAGAGCCGGATAAACCAGCAATTAACTGTTCCCGTAAGCCTCCATCTATTCCATTTATGATTGATTTTAACTCGTCATTGTTTCTTATATACTGCTGTAGTCCCTTAAGCAACTCGATTACCCCCTCTCTAAGTTCGGAGTCTTTCTTTTGATTTCAATCGAACTTAGGAATCTCTAGTTCTATCTTAAAATAAATAGAAAAATGCTTTGGTATGTCGGCCAAAGCTTTTTTCTTATTTTATTGAATAAATGATTCGTATTGATGATAATCAGGATTACGATGCAATGCTTCCTGACAATCTTCACATATTGTTTTTACATGAATGTCGCCATTGGATTGGTATGAAATCATCTCTTGTCGTTCTTGGTCTGTTAATTGATGGAACCCGAGACTTTCACTATGTAGGGACAAGTTATCAATGCTACCAACCTTCACACCACAATGTCGACAATGGTAGTGTAGTGACATAAGAATCCTCCTCTTAAGAAAAGCTTAAGGCGACTGCTTATCGGCAACAAGCATAAGACGAGCGCTGACAGAAGGCGTTTTTTGCCTTCAGAAGCGATTAGCTTATCATCTCGAGCCGATGGCGCCTGGAGCTAGACACTAAAAACTTAGTGCAAAAAGTTTACACTTTCTAGTATAAACCGTGAAGAGATTCTTTATTCACAACTACTTACCTAATGATACTATACTATTTTGAATTAAATTCATTCATTAACTGTAAAAATGGTGTTGATATCCACTTTTCTGCGGCCTCTGCTGACTTTTCGATCGCATCTTTTATATCCTGTGACTCCTCTTCATGAAAACGTCCTAGAACATAATCGGCTATTTTCATACCATTTGTTGGACGATTAATCCCTATACGAATTCGCTTAAACTCTTGAGTGCCTAGATGGTTAATAATTGATTTCATACCATTATGGCCACCAGCACTTCCTTTTTCACGAAGCCTGATTTTCCCTACAGGAAGGTCAAGCTCATCATATACAACAAGTATATCATCTACTAGAATATCATAATAATCCATAAGTGGCCTGATACTTTCTCCTGATAAATTCATATATGTAAGGGGCTTTAAAAGTAGAACCTTCTCCCCATTTACAATGCCTTGTCCAAATACCCCATTGAATTTGGCTTTGTCTAGAGAGATACGTAATTTGTCTGATAGCTCATCAATCACCTTAAAGCCGACATTATGTCTCGTTTCCTCATACTGCCTACCTGGATTCCCTAACCCAACAATTAGCTTCACGTTACTTCCCCCATTTAATCAAATGTGCCATGGCGTATTTGCGCCCAGATTTTTTTAGGCCCACACGATGTGAGTCACAAAGATGTTGCAATAGGAAGTGGCGTTCTTAGTCTTTGATCTTATGCTCGAAAAACTTCCTTTAAAAAATCTGAGGCATCCGCCGGAGGCTTAACAATATTCAGGGGGTTAATCCCCTGAATATTGTTATATAAAAGGCTAGCATCTGTGGCAAAAGGACGTAACCGTTTTGGTTACGTCCAACCTTCTAGCCTTTTTTAGTTACTTAACTCAGATTCGTTTGTTTCTCTGCCTTCTAGATTTTCTGGTTCACCAGGCTCTTGTTGTTCACCTGTGCTAATCTCTTCTTCCTGTCTCGGAGCTAGAACAGATGTCACAACCTGTGAAAGATCCTGATTAATGGTATATTTACCTCTCGTATCTATATCCTCAAGCTTAATAACATCTCCGACCTCTACTTTTGACACATCAACATCAATGGTTTGTGGAATGTCGTTAGGAAGGGCAGAAATTGATACCTGATGGATTGACTGCTGAAGCACTCCACCATCCTTCACACCTGCTGCTTCCCCAACCAAATTGATATTCACGTCAACAGTCACTTCTGTTGACATATTTACAATTTGAAAATCTGCATGAATGATTTCACTTTTAATTGGGTCTGTTTGAATATCATGAAGCATGACGGAATGCTGGTTATTGTTAATTGAAAGCTTGATAATCCCGTTTCGGCCAGTAGCACGAATCGTTTTTAAAAAGTCCGCACTACTTACAAATATCGGTTGACTTTGATTTTGACCATTTAAAACGGCTGGGAAGTTTCCCGCTTGTCTTATTTTTGTTAGTGTTGAACGTTTATCTTTTACTCGCTCTGTCGCTTCTAAAACTGCAGACATGTTATACACCATCCTTGGAAGATTTAGTCATATTACTAAATTTCCCCTAAAGATAGTGAAGTAAACCTTCTTTTTTAAAAGAAAATTTTGTCTAGTTTTGCTTGTATTAATCAAACAGTGTGCTGACAGATT
The DNA here is from genome assembly GCF_036965165.1 of Bacillus sp. JJ1521. Taxonomy (NCBI): domain Bacteria; kingdom Bacillati; phylum Bacillota; class Bacilli; order Caryophanales; family Bacillaceae; genus Bacillus; species Bacillus sp. JJ1521. The sequence continues at coordinate 34,055 of NZ_JBALOX010000005.1, forward strand.
GTTGCTCATGAACACGGATGACTGCTTCACCAATTAATGGAGCTACTGAAAGCTCTCTGATTTTATCGATCCTTTTCTCTTCAGGTAAAAGAATGGTATTGGTAACAACCAATTCTTTGATTTTTGAGTTTTGAATACGCTCAATCGCCGGTCCTGATAAGACAGGGTGTGTACAGCAAGCATAAACTTCGGAAGCGCCGTTTTCTACTAGGGCGTTCGCAGCTAATGTAATGGTTCCCGCTGTATCAATAATATCATCGATTAAAATTGCAGTTTTTCCTTCAATATTACCTACAATGTTCATGACTTCAGACACATTTGGTCTTGGTCGACGTTTATCAATAATCGCAATTGGAGCCTTTAAACGGTCCGCCATTTTACGAGCACGTGTAACCCCACCATGGTCAGGAGATACAATGACAATGTCTTCGAGATTTTTGCTTTTGAAATAATCTGATAGGATTGGCACACCCATTAGGTGGTCAATTAAGATATCAAAAAAGCCTTGGATTTGCGGAGCATGAAGGTCTAATGTAATAACACGGTCCGCTCCTGCTGTTTCTAACAGATTGGCGATAAGCTTAGCAGTAATTGGTTCACGTGCACGCGCTTTACGGTCCTGCCTTGCATAGCCGTAATATGGCATGACGATATTAATTGTTTTTGCAGAAGCACGTCTAAGTGCATCAATCATGATTAAAACTTCCATAATATGTTCATTTACAGGTGCACTCGTTGATTGAATGACAAAAACATCACATCCACGAATACTTTCTTCAATGTTAATTTGAATTTCTCCATCGCTAAATCGTGTAACGGAGCATTTCCCGAGCTCAACACCAATAGATTTAGCAATTTCCTCTGCCAAAGGTGCATTCGAATTCAACGAAAACACCTTTAAGCTTGAGTCGCGGTATTCTTTAGACATGATCTTAGCCGACCTCCATTAGGAATTTTTCTTTTGATTCATGTTCTCTACATAGTTCTCTTTATTGACTTGACGTGCTCTTGCAATGGAAAGAGCATTGCTTGGCACTTCACTTGTAATGGTTGAGCCTGCTGCAACGTACGCTCCTTTTCCGACCGTTACTGGAGCCACTAGATTAGAATTACATCCAATAAAAGCATTATCTTCAATTTTCGTTAAAAATTTATTTTTACCATCATAGTTAACAGTGATAGAGCCACATCCGATATTTACATTTGTACCGACCTCTGCGTCTCCTATATAGCTTAAATGAGATACCTTACTTCCTTCACCGAAAACAGCCTTTTTCAATTCAACAAAGTTACCTACCTTTACTTTATCACTAATTTGTGACGCAGGACGGATATGTGCAAAGGGTCCAACCGCTACATCATTTCCAATACTACTATCATGTGCAACTGAATGACGGATTACGGTTCTTTCACCAATTTTACAATTCTTTATTTCTGAATTTGGACCAATCTCACATTCAGTTCCAATTTCAACATCCCCAATGATCATTGTTCCGGGATATATCACAGTGTCTGAATCAATTTTTGCATCTGCTGAAATGTACGTATTGTCCGGATCAATGATTGTAACACCATTCATCATATGGTATTTATTAATTCTTTGTTTCATTAGCTTTTCAGCCTGTGATAATGCAAAACGATCATTAACACCAAGCGTTTCTTCAAAAGAAGCTGTTTGGAACGCTGTTACGATTTCACCTTTGTTTTTCAAGATTTCAATCACATCAGGAAGGTAGTACTCCCCTTGCACATTATCATTCGAAACATTTGAAAGTGCCTCGAATAACGCTTCGTTATCGAAACAATATGTTCCGGTATTAATTTCGGCAATTGTACGTTCTTCTTCTGTTGCATCTTTATGTTCAACAATGCGCTCAACATGTCCTTCTGCGCTGCGGACAATTCTTCCATATCCTGTAGGCTCTGCTGCCACAGCTGTTAAAATTGATGCTTTCGCGCCTGCACGCTCATGCTGTTCTAATAGGGCTTCCATTGTTTCTGCAGTGATAAGAGGAGTATCACCACAAACAACTAAAGTTACTCCCTTTTCGTTTGCTAAGTGGTTAGCTGCCTGCATAACAGCATGTGCAGTACCTAATTGCTCTTCTTGAAGGGCATATTCACTTCTATCTCCAATTCGTGCTTTTACTTTTTCCGCTCCATGTCCAACGATTGTCACTAGCTTTTGTAGGGATAATGTTGAAAGCTGATCCACTACATGCTGTACCATTGGTTTTCCACATACAGGGTGTAGAACCTTATAAAGCTTTGATTTCATACGTGTTCCTTGCCCTGCGGCCAAAATTACGCCATATCGATTTGTCATGTTCAGGCCTCCAATTAACCTAATCAAATTCGCCTCGTCGAATTTGCGCCCAGATTTTTAGGCCCACGTGATGTGGGTCACAAAGACGTTGCCACAGGAAGTGGCGTTCTTAGTCTTTGATCCTATGCTCAAAAAATTTCCACTGAAAATCTGTGGCATCCGCCGGAGGCTTTGACTTTATTTAGTTGCGGTTCAAACCTCAACTAAATAAAGTTAAACCTTTTTGTCCATTTCGAATATATCTTAAAAATAGACCATTTTCAAGAAAACTAGGCGAAAGTGCATGATTTTTTTGATTGGAAAATTTTATATAAGGGGTATGGGGGCTATCGGGGGATAAGAAAAAGAGCCTATCATGTATGAAGGCTCTTCGATGTTATATACGTTTATTTTTAAGATGCACCTGCTTCTTCAAACTCAACCTCAACTTCACCTAAACGGTGATACTCAGCTAGTACCGCATCTTGGATCTTTCCACGCGTACTTGAGTTAATTGGATGAGCGATATCACGAAACTCTCCATCAGGAGTACGTTTGCTCGGCATAGCAACAAATAAACCATTGTTGCCGTCAATTACACGAATGTCATGAACAACAAATTCATGGTCTAACGTAATTGATGCAATCGCTCTCATTCTACCTTCAGTATTAACGCGGCGTAATCTAACGTCTGTCACTTCCATTCTGTTCACCACCTTTTTTACTATATAAAAACTTAAGTATCATATTCAACGAAAAATCGGAATCTCCTGCTAAATATTTAATAATTTTTTAAAAAGATTCATACTTTTTTGTGAATGAACATAATATTTGTGAAAAACACATTAAATAATAGGTAAAAAAGGAGGATGAAAAGGACCGCGTCGACAAAACGCCACGTCCTTATGTCTTGTCGACACTAGCATCCTGTCCGTCGAGAGTTCAAGGCGGGGCAGTTTTGAGTAGCCGAACGTATGCAGTTAATACTTGAGCAGACGATCTTGCACACCGGAAAAGTGGTTTTCTTATCCAAGGAACGGAAAAACAAGCAAACGAGCTTCCACAGGAAGTGGTGACTTCGACGTTCGACACAGGACGTGTCGGTAATTAGTCGAAGTTCCCCTATCGATGTGTCATTTTCAAGCGGATTTTTGAACATCCTCTTTATTTTACAAGTGCAATAACTTCGATTTCAACCAAAACATCCTTTGGAAGTCTTGCCACTTCAACAGTTGAGCGAGCTGGTTTATGTCCGGCAAAGAATTCCCCATAAATTTCATTTAGTTCTGCGAAATCATCCATGTTTTTTATAAATACTGTTGCTTTTACGACTGTATCTAATGATGCACCCGCTTCGACCAAGACAGCTTGAAGATTTTTAAAAACTTGAGCTGTCTGTTCTTTAATTCCACCGCTCACTAACTCCCCAGCTGGTGTTAACGGAATCTGACCTGAGCTAAAAAACATATTGTTAACAACAATCCCTTGTGAATATGGTCCAATTGCTGCAGGTGCCTGGTTTGTTTGAACTTGTCTCATTCTTCTTCCCCCATCTCATCTTCAATTTCAACTTGGCGTAGGTAAGATTCATAATTACCAACCGCTACTTTTATTTGTTTTTCCTTCACATCAACATCTGTTAGCTTTACTAATGATATGTATTCATCTACGAGTCTTTCTTCGACACCTTCTGACTCAACGAGAACACCGATTCCTTTTAGATTCGCATTAAATTCATCAAGAATACTGACCATTCCATTAACAGTCCCGCCAGCCTTCATAAAGTCATCAATGATTAATACATTAGAACCTTCTTTCAGGCTTCTTTTTGCCAATACCATCGTCTGAATCCGCTTTGTCGATCCAGAAACATAATTAATACTTACAGTAGAGCCTTCCGTCACCCGATTGCCATGCCTTACAATTACTACAGGTACATCTAGGTAAGAAGCCACTGCGTATGCAAGAGGGATACCCTTTGTGGCAACAGTCATGACAACATCAATCTCGTGATTGGAATAGATAGAGGCAAAGATTTTCCCGATTTTATTCACAATACTCGGGTCTCCAAGTATATCCGTTAAATATAAATAGCCACCCGGAAGAAGCCGATCTGGATTTGCTATTACCTTACAAAGCTCATCAACAACTTCACTTGCTTCTTCTTCCCTCACCATAGGAATAAATTTCACACCGCCAGCTGCTCCCGCTACTGTGATTAATGTACCAATTCCTTGTTGCTCAAAGGTCTGTTTGATAATCGCTAAATCTTCACTAATGGAGGATTTAGCAGAATCATATTTATCAGCAAAATAGGAAAGAGATACAAGGTGCTGTGGATGTAAAAGTAAGTGATTTGTCATATCAACAAGTCTACTACTCCGTCTAAATTTCATAACTTGCCTCCAAAAACCGAATGTTTTATTGATAATATACCATTAATGTACGTCATAAATCAAATGCGCCTTTGCGTATTTGCGACCGATTTTTAGGCCCATAGGACGTGGATCATAAAGACGTGGCCACAGGATGTGGCTTATTTAGTCTTTGATCTTACTGCTCGAAACGATTCATTTGAAAAATCGTGGCATCCGCCAGAGGCTTTAACTTTATTCAGATTATTTATCTGAATTACGTTCACCGAGCAAACGTACCGCATAAACCTGGTCGCAAAAACCGCGTAATCCATTGTAGATACGTTGCATTCTTGATTCTCTTTGAACAAGCCCAAAAACGGTTGGACCACTTCCGCTCATTAAAACCGCATCTGCACCAAAACGTTTCATTTGATCTTTAATATGAGCCACTTCTGGATGTAGCTTCAAGGTTACGTCTTCTAAAACATTTCCGACTCGATTGCAAATTCCAGAAAAGTCCTTCGATTCGATCGCACGAATCATCCCATCCACATCTGGATGGTTAATTTGATCAATGGAAAGATTTCGATACACTTCTGCTGTTGAAACACCAATCGTTGGCTTTGCTAAAATGACCCAGCAATGCGGAGGTGCGGGTAATTTTGAAATAATTTCTCCCCTACCTGTTGCGAGAGCCGTCCCCCCGTAGACACAAAAAGATACGTCTGAGCCAATTTCCGCACCAATTGATGCAAGTTCGTCCAAACTAAGCCCTAGGCCCCAAAATTTATTCAATCCTCGTAAAGTTGCAGCCGCATCGCTGCTTCCACCCGCTAGACCTGCAGCTACTGGGATTGATTTTGTAATCGAAATGACTACACCTTTTTTCACACCGTATCGTTTTTTTAGTAAACTGGCGGCTTGGTATGCCAAGTTGCGGCTGTCATCTGGTACAAAGCGATTATGGGAAACGACTTTAATTTCATCTCCCTCATAATCGGATAATTCCAGCCTGTCCGATAGATCTATGGTTGTCATAATCATCCGCACCTCATGATAACCATCCTGGCGTTTATGTAACACATCAAGAGCCAAATTGATCTTCGCTGGGGCCTTTACTAATAATTTCATGAAAACACCTGCTTTAAACGTAAATTCAATATTGCCATTGTACCATAAAGTAAACGTCGTAAAACAGTGATGTCATGCTGTTGTGCACTGTTTTTTATGTATGTTGTTCATTATGACCTTTTTCCTAGTGGTTTTTTGATATAAAGAAAGCCGAAGCAAAGCTGCTCCGGCGTCGTAGTTCAAAACTCACTCTTACTGGTTTTGTCCTTTATTGGCAAGCTGTTGTTGCCCAATTTCAATTGCACGTTTCACCATATTTCCAGCATCACGTGATCGAATTGCACCCCAACCTTCATTTTTAACGGTATCGTAAAAACCAAGTTCCTTAGCTAATTCTTCTTTAAAGGCTTCTGACATGATACCACGACGTCTTCCCAATAACTACAACCCCTTTCTCATCTACGACATTCTTATTGTTTGAATACGAAGGGTTAGTTATAGTATCAAATTTTATCCTATTTGATTTATTTTAAACGTGATGACGCAAATACGTGGGAATCGACGCATATTTTCTTGGGGAGACGCATATCCCTCCAAATCGACTCAAATTTTCATAAAAAAAACACATTGCCGTATGAAAAAGCAATGTGTTTTTTGGACAAAATAAAAAAGCAGCAAACATTTAAGTTTACTGCCCACTTATAGCTACGTTCCCGGATGTCTCATCAAAGAAGGTTAATTGAACGGTTTCTGTAAGGATATCAGCATAGCTGTATGAAACTCGCTCAAAGGAATTCTCATCCTGGTCTAGTTCAATTACAAATACAGAGGGGTACGTTTCAGCGAGCACTCCTGAGCGCTCAATTGTCTTTCTACGACCACCATTCGCCTTTAATGTAAGACGCTTACCTAAATTCGTATCTAAAGACTTTTTAATATCAAGCAAAGTTTTTCCCATTTCACTCCACCTCACTATTTCTTAGTATACCAAAAAAACCACCGAACGTCAAACAAAACTAAAATTATAACAATGATACAAAATACTTGTCAATGAATTTTTTCCTACAAATTTCTCAGAGCACAACCCATAGTATGTTCAAAAACGCTGCCAATATGTATATAAATCAGGATTTCTTTTCATCGACAAAATTTTCACTACTTTTCTTTTGTAATAAAATACCAAGGGGATCTCTGGCAATACACCGTTAGAGACCCCCGTTTTCCTCCTCATCAACCAATCTTTGATACGGCATACCAGTTCGTAATACACCCTTCGTTTCAATCCCACCTAGACCTTTTTCCCCTGTTAAGGTATTGCGGAGAACATCCCACACATTGATCCTTTCATCAAAAGGAGTAAAACAAATCTTTGCTACGATATATACAGGGTCTAGGGCGTGTATATTGACTCTTAACGGTGAACTTGCATAATTCGCCCCTGCTCTTATCAATGATTCAAAATGGGACTGGCAGGCGCCTGCAAAGATGACAAGTTGATCTAAATGTGGCACTCTTTTTCTTGCTTGTCGAACGGTTTGAGCAAAATGACGGGAATGTCGGTACGCTTTTAGCTCGGTAACCTTTCCCTTTGATTTTGAATATGCATCATGGCCTGTTATTACAAGAATATCAGGTCTATATTTATCGAGTAGTCCATCAATCTTTTCAGGCATTTCCCTTTCGTGACAGTGAAACCCATATACCGGCACACCAATTTTTTCATATAATGTAAGGCATTTTTTTAAATAATTAGGGTCACCATCAATATGAAGTACTCTTCCGGGTATTTGAAAAAACTCTGCATTATTTGAATACCCGCCTGTAGCATGGTATTCGTTTTTTTGTCGAACTAACTGATAATCTTGTCGAAATAGTCGGTAGGAATCTTCCACCTTTTCCCGGTCTGATCTTTGCCGTTTCTGTCTTTCGTCCTCGCCAACTAGGACCAAGTCATTATAAGGTGCATCCGCTATTAACCGTACATCCTCGCCATATAAATAAACCATTTGGTTATGAGTTATTTCTGTTACTTTGAACAATAAATCAAACTTATGTGATTTACGTGTAACGATATCGCCAACTTTTATATCCATCCTCACCCACTCCAACTTTTAGGGTTTTTCCGCTTTTGAGATGCCTTCTTGTTAGCCTATGCAGCATTACCTTAAGTGGTGAGGAGAAGAAAATTACCTTAAAAAATAGAAAAAGACCTACTATTCGGTAGGTCCATCATTCAAAGCTCTATATAATTCATCACTTAAGCGACCAAATTCCTCAATCGATAAAGTTTCACCACGGCGTTTTGGGTCGATATTTGAAGCGGCTAAACAGCCTTCAATTGCCTCTTTAAACGCCTTTCCATTTGGCAGATTAGAGGTCAAGTTATTTAAAATTGTCTTTCTTCTTTGTCCAAAAGAGGCACGAACAACATCAAAAAAGAAAGGTTCATTTACTACCTTAACAGCTGGTTCTTTTCTTTTTAACAAACGTATGACTGCTGAATCCACATTCGGTTGTGGAACAAATACGGTCTTTGGTACTATCATGACAGTTTCAGCAGTTGTGTAGTATTGGATGGCAATCGACAAGGAGCCATATTCCTTAGTACCAGGTACAGCCGAAATCCGGTCAGCCACTTCCTTTTGAAGCATGACAACAATGCCTCTTAAGGGAAGGTCCTCCATGAGCAACTTCATAATAATTGGCGTTGTTACATAATAAGGGAGATTGGCAACTACCATGATATCATCGATTCCCTGCATGTTTTCATTTATGACAGACCCTACATCTGCCTTTAAAACATCCTCATGGATAATCTCGACGTTTGGATATGGGGATAATGTATCTGCTAATATCGGCAAAAGTCGCCCATCTATTTCAAATGCGACAACCTTTTTCGCGCGCTTTGCTAGCTGCTCAGTTAATGCACCAATTCCTGGTCCAATTTCAATCGCAGCTGTTTCTTCTGTCACTTCCGCATGATCAACGATACGATGTAAAATATTCGTATCAATTAAAAAGTTCTGTCCTAAGCTTTTCTTAAAAGAAAAACCATGCTTTTCTAAAATAGCTCTCGTTCTTATAGGTGTGGCTATATCTTTAATCACTTTGCCTTTCCCCCTGTAACACTTTTTCAACAGCCTGGTCAAATGCCACTTTTGTAATTTGGAACATCTGTAGACGCTTATAAAGCTGTTTTCCGTTAGTATAACCAATTTTCAAAAGAACGCCTAGCTTTTCCCTTCGTTCCTTCGCTTTGCTACCACCAATGAGTCCTGCGTCCACTAAGGCGTCAAATTCAATTTCCGAGTAGAAATCCTCTTGTTCTTGTTTTATATCCGCTAAGGCCTTTCTAATCGCCTCTGGAGTGGCATGCTCAACGCCCACCTTTTTACCTGACTTTGCAAGTGCTTCATTTTTAGGCAAAAACGCATGCTTGCATCCTGGAACAGCTTTTGCGACGATTTTACGGATTCGTTCACCTGGGTAGTCAGGATCTGTAAAGACAATAACTCCTCTTACTTCATGAGCATGTTTGATTCGTTCTAATACCTCTTTATTAACAGCCGAACCGTTTGTTTCAATTGTATCGGCATTGACCGCCCGCTTAATCGCAACAGTGTCGTCTTTCCCTTCCACAACAATTATTTCTTTTATTTTCATTTTTTTTGAAACCTTTCTGGATTTATTTCGTCTAACAATATAGATACAAATATTACATAATTATAACAAAAAAGACATAAGATATACGAAAGAAGTGTAAGACACCCTAGAAACAAAAAAAACAGAGGAAATCTCCTCTGTTTATCGCAAGTTAATTTAAGATTTGAATTTTGACTTTACGCTGTCCCCAACGATAGGCTTGTGATTTCTCCGAGAAAAAGACATCGATCTTATGTCCCTTAATATCTGTGCCCTTGTCGGCAGCTATTGCATAGCCATACCCTTCTACATACACTTTTGTACCCAAAGGAATGATACTTGGGTCTACTGCAATAACCTTAACATTTGGATTAGCCCGCAGGTTAATTCCTGTAGCAGTTGTACCTGAACACCCGCTACAATACGCTGTATAGGCTGTAGACGATACATAGAATTCGTTTGCTACATTAGCTGTACCACGAGAAACCTGTTGCACAATTTCACGTGTACCAACTGCAACAACCTTATCCTTACTATCTTGTAGGGTTTTGGTTTCAATTAGATTTCTTGAAACTTCTTTCCCATTCTCAAGAACAACTTCATAGTGCTTTGCAACTTTCCCCTCTTGACCAGGAGTTACAACTTTTTCTTTGCCTTTATCAATACCGTTGTCTTTTTTATGTACAACCGCAAAGGCAACTGATTCTTCCACTACATCGGTGACTTTTTCTACTCGTACAACATTAACGACACTATTTGCTGTAATCTGTTGTTCCATTCCTGGCTCGACTCGATCCAATTCATTTAGTGCAACATTTTGACCTTTTAAAAAGTCAGCGACAGTAGTCGAAGTGGACCAAACTTGACTTTCATTACCGCCGTCGTTTAGCGCAAGTTGAAATGCCTTTTCAACTTCTACCTTTATATCTTTTGTTAACTTTGTATCTATACTTGGATTGACTTTATCATGCTCTGTAATTTCTACCTTTGCATCTTTGAAAAGATCTCCCACGGTTTTCACTGTTGTCCAGATCTTCTGTGGTTGGTTATCAATTACAAGTTCAACCGGAATAGCCTCTTGCCACGTCACTTTCAAATTGTTCTTGATTGCCGTATCCATAGATGGTGAAAGCTCATCATGCTTTGAGACATCAATCTCTAAATCCTGTAGAACTTCTGCAACCGTGTTTGCGTGCGTCCTTATAACTTGCTCATTTCCATTTAATGATAGGGTAACTGTATCCTTAGTGGTTTCATATGCAGCGTAACCTGTTCCGGCACCTGCTAAGACTATAAAACTACTGATCGAGACTATTAATCTCTTTTTGTGCTTTGACTCGGAAAACAGTTTTTTCATGTTTTTAAGCAAATGAAAAACGCCTCCTTCTCTCAGTGGATTATATAAAGGATATATTAATCTGTCAACCCCACCCCTTCTTTACGTCACCGTTGTAAAATATTATGCAAGAAGAGTTTTTAAAAAGGAAGAATTAGTTGTCGACAAAGATATATATGAGACAAAGGAGACATGTAGAACTTTTTCTAATCAACTTATTATCGGACAAGCTACCCTACTTTTTGACAAAAATTGCTATCATTTTATGCCGAAAAATCGCTTCGCATTGTCGGATGTTTTTTGGGCAATTTCCTCAAATGAGACCCCTTTTAGCTCTGCAATTTGCTCTGCTACATATTTCACATAGCTTGGTTCATTTCGTTTTCCTCGAAAAGGATGTGGTGTTAAATATGGACAATCTGTTTCAATTAACAGACGATCTAGTGGAATTTCAGCTGCAACTTCTTTTGGTTTTTTCGCATTTTTGAAGGTAACAGGACCACCAAATGAAATATAAAAATTCATATCGATGCATTGTTTTGCAACTTCGATACTCCCAGTAAAGCAATGCATAATCCCACCCACTTCACTCGCATTCTCTTCTTGAAGAATGTCGATAATATCAGCTGTGGCTTCTCGATTATGAATCATAATAGGTAGTTTTACTTTCTTCGCTAACGCAATTTGCTTTCTGAAGACTTCCTTTTGAATATCCTTAGGAGACTTGTCCCAGTGGTAATCAAGACCCATTTCTCCTAATGCGACTACCTTTGGATGGGCACTAAGCTCTTCAATCCACTCGAGGTCTTCATCCGTCATATCAATTGCATCAACTGGATGCCAACCGATTGTTGCATAGATAAACTCATATTGATCTGCTAATTCAATCGCCCGTGTAATTGTTTCTCGGTCAAAACCGACGACAACAATCCTTTCTACACCTTCACTCAGTGCTCTTTCAATTACTTCTTCTAAATCGTCTTGATACTGTATCGCATTTAAATGTGCATGTGTATCAATAAGCATAGCTAAAACTCCTTTTTTCTAATATGAAAAGGACAGAAATCACTCTGTCCTTTTTCTTGTCTAGCTCTATGCGCCAACGGCTCTCTGGTCTAAGCCAATCGCTTCGGAAGGTAAAAGGCACCTTCTATCAGCGCTCGTATTATGCTTGACTTGCACAGGACAAGGAAAGCTTCGAGAGCATAATCCTCGCACGAAGAAAATGCATAGCATTTTCGAGGAAGTCCTGACATCGACGTTCGCCACAGGACGTGGCGGTAGTTAGTCGATGTTCCTCAGTACGGGCGACTTGCGCTTTTCTTGTTATTTTACTTTAGCTCCGTTTGGTAAACTTTGGTCAATCGTTGCAACCGATAGCTTTCCATCAACAGATCCTGCTAAAATCATACCTTGTGATAGTTCACCACGTAGTTTTACAGGTTTAAGGTTCGTTACACAAATTACCTTCTTGCCTACTAGTTCTTCAGGAGTGTAGTACTGGGCAATTCCAGAAACAACCTGACGCTTTTCAAAGCCTAAATCTAATTGAAGCTTTAAAAGTTTATCAGCTTTTTTCACCGGTTCTACTTGAAGAACTTGCGCAACACGTAGCTCAACCTTCATAAAATCATCGATTGTGATTTCATCTACTTGTTCCACTTCTTTTACAGGCTCTTCTTTTACAGGTTCTTCTTTTTTCGCACCGCCCTGCATTTTCTCTTTTATATATTCAACTTCATCAGCAATTTCTAAACGAGGGAAGATTGGCTCACCCTTTGTAACCTGAATTCCTTCTTGCTTAATGCCAAATTCAGCTAGGCTATCCCATGTTTTCAATGCATCTTCTTTCATTCCAAGCTGTGCAAAGATCTCTTCTGGCGATTTAATTAAAAATGGTTTTAGCATAATAGCTGCAAAACGAAGAGATTCCGCTAAGTGACTCATAATAGAGCCTAATTCATCCTTTTTCGCTTCGTCTTTTGCAACAACCCATGGCTGAGTCTCATCAATATATTTATTTGTACGGCTAATAAACTGCCAAAGAGCAGTTAGCGCAACAGAAAACTCCATTTTCTCCATAGCCGCTTCATATTTTGCAACAGTTTCCACAGCGAAATTTGCTAACTGAGTATCATATTCTGATTGATTACCTTGATACGTTGGAATTGTACCATCAAAATATCGACCAATCATCGCAATAGTTCGATTTAGTAAGTTTCCTAAGTCATTTGCTAAATCAAAATTGATTCTTTCTACAAATCCTTCTGGAGTAAATACACCATCGGCACCAAAAGGAACCTCACGTAGCAAGTAGTAACGTAGAGAATCGAGTCCGTAGCGGTCAATTAGTGTGACCGGATCAACGACATTTCCCTTTGATTTTGACATTTTGCCATCCTTCATTAGCAACCAGCCATGGGCAAATACCTTTTTCGGTAATGGTAGGTCTAATGCCATCAGCATAATCGGCCAATAGATTGTATGGAAACGAACAATTTCCTTTCCTACTAGATGTACATCAGCTGGCCAATATTTTTGATATTTAGTATCATTTTCTGTACCATAACCCAAAGCGGTAATATAGTTCGATAGTGCATCAATCCATACATAAATAACATGCTTTGGATCGCCAGGTACTTTAACTCCCCAATCAAAGGTTGTTCTTGATACAGCCAAATCCTCAAGTCCAGGCTTAATGAAGTTATTAATCATTTCATTTTTGCGGGACTCTGGTTGAATGAATTCAGGATTTTCTTCATAATACTTCAGTAGGCGATCTGCATATTTACTCATTTTGAAGAAATAAGACTCTTCCTTTACCTTTTCAACTGGACGACCACAGTCTGGGCAATTTCCATTGACTAATTGTCTTTCGGTAAAGAAGGATTCACAAGGTGTACAGTACCAGCCTTCATATTGGTCAAGGTAGATATCCCCTTGTTTGACAAGTTGATCAAAAATCTTTTCAACCGCATTTTTATGACGTTCTTCTGTTGTACGAATAAAATCATCGTATGAAATTTCAAGCTTTTTCCAAAGATCTTGAATTCCTGACACAATCTCATCTAAAAACTCTTTTGGTGTTACACCTTTTTCTTCAGCAGAACGTTGAATTTTTTGACCATGCTCATCAGTTCCTGTTAAAAACATTACATCATACCCACGAAGTCTTTTATATCGAGCCATAGCATCGGCTGCTACAGTTGTATAAGCGTGTCCTATATGTAATTTCCCACTCGGATAATAAATGGGTGTCGTTAAATAAAATGTTTTATTCTCTTGAGTCATCGGTAAACCTCCTTCTAAATGTAAACCCGAATAAGCAAGATATTCCTATTCATCTATTCCTATTATATCTTCAAAATATACCTAAAGCATAGGAAAAGCGCAAGCGCCTATTAGAGGAACATCTAGTACAAGTAAGATTAATATCAATTTGTAAATAAAATTAAAAAGATACAATTCGACAAAGACGGAGAAAACAGCCCTTTTCGACAAAAACCAACAGAAATTTGACGAATTTTGTCGAATTAATTTTACATTTTTTCACCTATTATGATACAGATTTTTTTCCAAAAATAGTAGGTTCATAATGTAAAAGTATTCATAAAACCCTTCTGTTATAAGACACGACGTTCCATTTTTATACATATTTTATAAGAATTGTAGTTAAAAATGATTGACGTTAAATGGAAATCTTGATATTATTATCTAGAAATCAATTTGTCGAAAATTGACGATATAGAGAGATAAATAATACAAAGATTGAGAGGAGAAAAACAATTGAAATCTACAGGTATTGTTCGTAAAGTTGATGAATTAGGTCGTGTTGTAATCCCTATCGAGCTTCGTCGTACATTAGACATCGCTGAAAAAGATGCTCTTGAAATCTATGTTGACGATGACAAAATCATTTTAAAGAAATACAAGCCAAATATGACTTGCCAAATTACTGGTGAAATTTCTGATGACAATTTCACTTTAGGTAATGGTAAGATCGTTCTTAGCCGTGAAGGTGCTGAACAAATCCTTAAAGAACTTCAAGACAATCTTGCAGTTGTAAAATAATAGATGTTATGCGAAAAAGCTTCTCAACCCGAGAAGCTTTTTTTATTTGATAGGATGAGACCCATCAAATAAAAAAAACCTCCGGCGGATGCCACAGATTTTCAAGGAAAGTTTCCAGCATTAACTGGCACAAAACCTCACGGAGGGCAATTGCCAGTTAATGCCTGATAAAGTGAACGAAGACTAAGAACACCACGTCATGTGGCAACGTCTTTGTGACCCACCTCGTGTGTGCCTAAAAAATTTGGCGCAAATACGCCAGGGCCTATTTGATTTTACATTGTTATAACCCATGATATTCTTGGTAAATTTCCCTCTTTTGCTGATTTCGGTCTTTTGCGACTTGTTTAATTGCTTCTTTCGTTGTCATGGCCCCTGTCTCAACATAGTGGTTTACATGTTGTTCGATTGATAGGTTTTCCCACCAAGCTTCTGAAAGCACGACCTCACTATACTGTGCTCCCTCGACAACAAGACAGAACTCCCCGCGAACTGTATCCGCA
Organism: Bacillus sp. JJ1521; assembly: GCF_036965165.1. NCBI lineage: Bacteria > Bacillati > Bacillota > Bacilli > Caryophanales > Bacillaceae > Bacillus > Bacillus sp. JJ1521. The sequence continues at coordinate 49,340 of NZ_JBALOX010000005.1, forward strand.
TCCGTCCATGCTAAAACCTCATCTAAGTCTCCACGAATAAACTCTTCAAATTTCTTCGTTAACTCTCTGGAAACTGTGATTTTACGATTTCCTAATACCTCTCTCATCAATTTCAAGGTTTCCTTTAAGCGATGTGGTGCTTCATAAAAAAGCATCGTTGCTTGAATATGGACTAGGCCTTCCAATTGCTTTCGTTTCTCTTTCTTATTTCGGTCTAGAAAACCGTAAAAATAAAAAGGTTGTGTACTAAGCCCTGAGGAAATGAGTGATGTTAAGGCAGCATTTGCACCTGGGAGTGGAACAACATACATTTTTTCTTGCACCGCTTCAACCACTAATTCATAGCCTGGATCGGATATCGTCGGCATGCCTGCGTCACTTACAAGTGCCACATCTTTTCCTTCACGTAATAGAGCCAGAATTTTATCTCCGCTCACTTTTTTATTATGTTCATGGTAACTAATTACGGGTGTTTCTATTTCAAAGTAATTGCATAGCTTTTTTGTTTGCCTTGTATCCTCCGCCGCAATAAAAGCAGATTCCTTCATAATCTTTATCGCACGAAAAGTCATATCCTCCAAATTCCCAATTGGAGTTGGAACGAGATATAAGGTCCCATATTCATAATTTGGTTGAAAGCTTTTTTGCTGCCACATAGCGCTCCTCACTTTCCATTGCCAGTAACTGTTCCTTCTCCGGCCGCTTTAATCGTTTAAATCTATATTCTGCACGCATTGCTTCTTCCTTCGTTTCAAATTCCTGAGCAAATAAAAGGGTAATCGGGCCTCTTCCTCTTGTATATTTGGCTCCTTTTCCATCATTATGCTTTTTCATCCGTTGCTTGACATCTGTTGTATAACCCGCATAATAGGTCCCATCCTTGCATTCAACAACATAAAAATAATGCTTACTCGTCTCCATAGAGAATTGTCCTTATCTCTTTTGTATACTCATTGTGTTCATCGTATACATATAGTGGAGGTAAAATTTTCAAATCGGCATTTCCCTGTTTGATTCCTTCTATTAAGATGGTATTTGCCTCTTTACCATGCCTAGGATGGACAAATTGCAATCGTTTTGGTTCAATTCGATATTGTCTCATCAAGGTAAGAATGTCCATCAATCGCCCTGGGCGATGAACAAATGCAACCTTTCCGCCCTGCCTAACCAATTGGCTACTTACGCGCACAACATCCTCTAATGTACAAAAAATTTCATGCCGAGCAATTGCAAGATGTTCATTTTTATTAATTTCATCCGCTTTCGGCGTTGGAAAATACGGCGGATTACAGGTCACAACATCAAATTTCCCATGGCCCAGCTTTTCTGGCATGTCCTTAATATCTCCGTGAGTAATCGAAAGCTGATTTGAAAGCTCATTATACTCAATGCTTCGTTTTGCCATATTATATATACGCTCTTGAATTTCAACACCTGTAATCTCGGCCTTTGACCTTCTGCTTAATAATAATGGAATTACCCCATTACCTGTACACAAATCAATAATTTTTCCTTTTTGAATCGGTACATACACAAATCTTGCTAAAAGCACCGTATCCAATGAAAAGGCAAAGACAGAAGGGCTTTGGATGATTCTTAAGTCTTCTGCTAACAAATGATCTAATCGTTCGTCATCATGTAATTGAACCATTGCATTATGTTTCCTTCCCTACATTTTTCTAATTCTCATTATAAATCTTTTCCTTGGAAATGAAAAAGCCCTCCCCAATTGGAGAGGACCTATTTCTTATTTAAAAAGGAGAGACAAAATAAGCAGTCGCCATCAGAACGGACACTTCCATAATGCACATTACAAATATGAAAGCCCTCCTGATAAAGTCTAGCTAAATTATCATGTCCTTCACCAATATCAACTTGCTTTGCTTCGTGTAAAGCCTTATCAGCTTTTTCCTCTTTTTTCTTTGAAATGGATTGATCAAGTCGGCGACGTAAAAGGTCATTCTCCATTTTCAGATTGTGATTCTCTTCAAGTAATTGCCCAAGATGTACTTTCAATTCTCCTAGTTGAGTATACAGATTTCCAATTTGAGTCTCCATACTACTAACAGATTCAAAAATATCTTTTTTGTCCACGCATTCCACCTCGTCATTCTGTGGCTTGAATCGAAATCGCTCCTTCTTTCAATAGTTCCTCCCACGTATATTCGACAACTCGTTCACGGCCAATTAATTCTAACTGAAGTACACGTTCTAAAATATTGAGTCCAACAACCTTCCCAGTTCCACTTGTTGTTTCAATCATATCACCAAGGTCAGGGAGCTGTTCTTTTGCACTTTCGTATTCATCATTCTCATATTTTAGACAGCACATTAATCGACCACATAAACCTGATATTTTAGTAGGGTTTAATGAAAGGTTTTGATCTTTAGCCATCTTAATTGAAACCGGCTCAAAATCACCTAAGAAGGTTGAGCAACAAAGCATTCTTCCACATGGACCAATTCCACCAAGCATTTTGGCTTCATCACGTACCCCAATTTGTCGTAATTCAATTCTCGTACGGAAGATAGCCGCTAAATCCTTCACTAATTCACGGAAATCAACACGTCCATCTGCTGTAAAATAGAAGATTACTTTATTTCTATCAAACGTATATTCTACATCAACAAGCTTCATATCAAGGCTGTGTTCCACGACTTTTCCCTGGCATACATCATACGCCTCTTTAGCTGCTTGCTTATTTTCTTCAACAATTAATTTATCTTTTGAATCCGCAATGCGGATGACCTTTTTCAATGGAAGTACGATGTCATTTTCATCGACTTGCTTTTTATTTATAACAACCTTGCCAAATTCAATTCCTCTTACTGTTTCAACAATGACATATTCGCCGTCAGGAATTGTAAAGCCATTTGGGTCAAAGTAATAAATTTTACCCGCTTTTTTAAAGCGTACACCAACTACATCATACAAGCTTATATCCCTCCTGTAACTTTATTACCAATTGCTCCATTAATAAATGTGGGTTCATGTTGGTGTATAGACGACGCTTCGCCTCTAATACCGCTGCTATTTGATCACTTACACGTCTTGTCGACGTCTTAAGCGCATGTAGTTTAAAGCTAGTAATCTGGTCATGAAAAATAAGCTTTTCTTCATCACCAAGCTGTATATATAATAAATCTTTAAAAATAAGCAATAATATATCTAAACCAAAGCTAAGCTGCTCTTTCTCTTTAAAATGAGGTAACCATTGATCCTGCAGAAAAAAGAAAGCATGAGTTGGCCTTGTATGGATTACTTCATATAATTGTAACACTATTGATCGAGACTGTCCAAACCAAGCATCTGTACTTAATTCACGCGCTTCCTCTAAATTATTGGTTATATGAGCAACAAGTGAAGCAATAGTTGGAGATATCCCTTCATCGATTAGTCGCTCAGAAATGACTCTTGGAGCGAGTGGCTGAAACGATAAAACCTGGCATCGGGATAGAATTGTATTTAAGATCCGATGGATTTGTTCAGTTAACAAAATCGCTACTGTTTGACTTGTCGGCTCCTCCAGAAATTTCAACAAACTATTTGCAGCGTTTGTTGTCATTTTATCAGCGTGATTTATCAAATACACTTTACGATTGGACTCTACACCCGTTTTTGAGAATTCCTCCTGTAATGCTTGAATTTGCCATTTTTTAATTGATTGGCCATCCGGCTCAATAACATGGACGTCAGGATGATTACCCGATGAAATCCTACGGCAATTTGTACAGTCATTACAAGGTCTATACCCATTTGGATGCTGACAGAAAAGACTTTTTGCAAAAAGAAAGCCTACTTCCTTTTTGCCAGTCCCTCGACTACCCTCAAATAAGTAAGCATGGGCCACTCTATTCTTCTTGAGACTATTTTCAACCATTTTTAGTACAAGTGGTTGATATTCTTGAAGTTGTTCCCATGTTTTTTCCACCATATATCACTCTTTCAAATCACGTATATAAGTTGATTAATAACCCTTTTATCAATCCAACTTTTCCCAGAATATCAATTGACCCTTTTTCCTGGTCAACCATTTCTTCTGTTAAATCCAAAAGTTCCTTGTCAATTTGGTCAACAAGTTTATGTGTTCTCCCTTGTCCATTAAAGTTCCAGCTACGGGACTCTTTAACTTCCATTCCATATTCCACAGCTTCATGGATAAAGCGTTTTACAAGGGATTTATAAGAAGCCAAGTCCTGAAAAGTTTGAGAGCGAGAGAGTCGCTCTCCCGCCATGTCAATTTGAGAAAGCAGTTTCGTCAATTGTTCCAATTGAAGCTTATTTCCTTCTTGATGAACAATTTTGCTGAATCCCAGATTTCCAGACACTTTATTGGATGTGTTTGGCTGATTTTTATCTATATTGACACGAAAATCCTGGTTTATTTTCATAAACGATAAAACACCTCTAATCAAATGCGCCTAAGGGTATTTGTGCCCGATTTTTAGGTCCACAGGAAGTGGGTGTGGCGTACTTAGTCTTTGTACTTACTGCGAGATACAGTAAAACTTCAATCTGTGGTTGTTTTTTACCACAGATTGTTAGTTGAACCAATCAGGCCTTTACTGGCAATTGCCCTCTAGAAGGGCTTAGTGCCAGTTAATGCTGGAAAACTTCCTTTAAAAAATCGTGGCATCCGCCGGAGGCTTTAATTTTATTCATTGGGTTTTAATCCCAATGAATAAAATTAAAATTGGTGAAACTCATCTATTGGTAAAACAAACACTGTGGCGCCACCCACTTCAACCTTCACCGGGAATGGAACAAAGGAATCTGCATTTCCACCCATTGGTGAGACAGGGGCAATCATTTGCTCACGATGTTTGCAATTATCCCTGATGATATCCATTAATTTATTTACGCGGATGTCCTCAGTTCCTACAAGGAACGTCGTATTACCTGATTTCAGGAATCCACCCGTTGTAGCAAGCTTGGTTGCTCTAAAATTATGTTCAACTAGTGCCTGTGACAAACGGTTGCTATCCTTATCCTGCACAACTGCAACGACTAGCTTCATCGTATTGCCTCCCTTTATTTTATCACTTTTACGTGTACCTTCATATTACGAAATTTGGTAACTATATGTGCGAAAGTCCTTAGTTGTCTTTATTCTATACCAAGTATAGCCAGAACGAAAAGAAAAACCTCAAAAATCATCAGACTTTTGAGGTAATTCATATGATTAGCCTTTATTCAAATGTTTTTCAATCATTTCAAGTGCTTCCTTAGCCACTGTGTCGAGAGAGTTCTCTGCATTAATGATGTGATACCTGTCCTTAAAGCGCCCTGCAACCTTTATATATCCTTCATACACCTTCTGATGAAATGAAAGCTTCTCAAGATCAAGGCGGTTTACTTCCCTCTCATCATTTTTCCTAATTCTTGTTAAACCTTTTTCTGGCTGGATATCAAAGAAAAGCGTTAATGAAGGCATAAGTCCATTAATCGCAAATTCATTGATTGAAAAAACTTCGTCAATTCCCAGGCCACGCGCATAGCCTTGATATGCAAGTGAGCTATCAACAAATCGGTCACATAAGACAATTTTTCCTTCTTCTAAGGCTGGGATGACTTTCTCAACTAAATGCTGACGGCGGGAAGCCGCATATAAAAGCGCCTCAGTACGTCCATCCATTTTCGTATTATTTTTATCTAAAATGACGGAACGAATTTGTTCCGCTATATCAATTCCACCTGGTTCTCTTGTGGAAACAACATCATATCCTTTTTTTGAAAGCTCTTCCTGAAGGATTCCTAATACGGTTGTTTTTCCCGCACCCTCAGGTCCCTCAAGTGTAATAAAATAACCTGTCACTTTTCATTCAAGCCCCTTACATATCTAATATCTTGATATATTTTACTCTCATGTCGCCGCCTTGGAAATGTGCCCCCGTCTCAATATAGGTAGTCAGAATTTCAATGTGTCGATCAGTTACACATTCTCCTTCCATTAGGACAGGAATCCCAGGGGGATAAGGTATAATCATTTCTCCGGAAATGTTTCCTATCGCCTCACGAAAGGAAACAACCTTTTTATTGTACCCTTTTATTTCATTATAGCAAAGAGCTAGCTTAGAAACTGTCTTTCCTTCATCATGTATATCAATAAATGTTCGTTTAATCAGCGTAAATTTATTAACGGCACGAATTATTTTTATTAATATTTCATCAGCATCAAAGCCTTTTGATAATGGCAATACAAAAAGGACATTGTTTGGGTCTGCCATTTCTGTAAAAAGACCTTCTTTCTCTAAGAATTTTTGCAGTTCATATCCATTTAGCTCACATTGTGATTGGATTGTAAGTTTCAATAAGTCCGTTTGTACGTCTTGATTTTTCGAAGTTACGACTTTTATTTGTGGAATTGTTTCGAGCCTTTGAGTAAAGGCAGCTATTTTTTCAATGATTTGGATTGTACCCATTTCTTGCATTGCAGCGAGATAATGTCTTGCTAGATCAAGTGAAGCCATGATCGGGTAAGATGGACTGCTCGATTGTAAAATTTGAAGATACGACTCAACCTCTTCGTTATTAATGAGATTACTATTTACATGCAAAAAGGAGCCCATTGTCATCGCCGGAAGAGTCTTATGTGCGGAATGCACCACAATATCAGCACCTAAAGAAACAGCAGAAGAGGGAAAACCTTCAAGCAAAAAATGGGCTCCATGCGCTTCATCGATTAAAACTGCCACATTCTTCTCATGCGCATACATAATAATCTGGGCTAACTCTTTTCGATTCACCATTCCATAATAGTTGGGACTTGTTAAAATTATAGCTTTTATATGTTTGTATGTATCAAAGGCTTCTTTTACCGTCTTAAAGGGAACATAAGAGGCAACCTGCACTTCATCATCATACGTTGGATGGAGAAAAACAGGCCTAGCCCCAGCCATCTTTAGCCCATTTAAGATCGACTTATGAGAATTTCGTTGCACAAGGACAGTATCATTTTCAGAACACGACGCAAGGATCATTGCTAAATTTCCCACGGTTGAACCGTTCACTAAAAAGTAACTTTTTTTGACTCCATATAAATCTGCCACTAATTTTTCGGCTTCCAAAATAGCCCCTTCAGGATGATGCAAATCATCGAGCCCAGTTAATTCCGTTGCATCTATTTCTAATACTTTATGAAAATAGGGATACCCCTTACTTGAAAACACTTGTCCATATTTATGTCCTGGTACATGCATCGATAGAGGTCTCTTCTTCACATGATGATCTAAGGCATCAAATAATGGTGTTTGTTGTTGGTTCATAATTATTTCTACCCTTTCAAATATACTTAAACCCATTATAAAACAAAAAAAGGGACCTATTCTACAAGGTCCGACATCAACTTGAGATTGCACCTAACGCTAAAGCAATATCAAGCAATTTAAAACTATGAATATATCTCTGGGGTTGATACCTTTTTAAGCCGATCTAAATAAAATTGGTACTTCGGGTCATTTGTTTCCGTACGGATGATGTCTTGCTCACAATCCAAACAAATAAATCTTGTATAAAGGTGTATGCCTCTATTTTTCTCTTGCTCACATATAATACACGTTTCCCCATATTGGTTTCTATTTGCGAGTGAACTCACTGCCTCCACCTCCATACATATATTTTGCCCGGATCCACTAAAATGTATACACAATTATAAAAATAACGAACAGTTGTAATTTAATTTATTTAGTAATCTATGAAGATCAGGTGCTAGTTTGTGTATGTCTTAGGCTAAAAAGTTTATTATAGATACTGAATTCTGAGGTATAGTGGTTCGCGTGACGGTTTATGTTGTTTGCGGTATATCAAGTTTGCGTATTTGACATGGTGATATACCGCTTACGGTGTTTACGGTATATCGTTTATCGTTTCTAGGGTTGGCGATATAGCGAGTATGCAGTTTGCGATATACCGTTTATCGTTTCTCAGTCACGTGATATACCGCTTCCGCATTTTGCGGTATACCACTTATCTTTTCTCGACTCGGCGGTATACCGCAAACCCTATTGGGGGATCGGGCTAAGCACTCAATCTGATAATAGACGGAAAAATTCCGCTTATTTCACCTCT
>NZ_JBALOX010000006.1:0-14224 GCF_036965165.1 Bacillus sp. JJ1521
GCAAAGGCGAAGGCGGCTGCAGCAGCAAGGGCAAAATCCGCAGTAGGTGGAGCTACCGAAGAAGAAGTTGAAGAGGAAACGGTATCTCCAAACCAAAAATATTTGGATAAGTACGTGAAAGTGATCACGGAACACTTAGGGAAAGACGTTTTAGAAGAGTCATATATTAATACACTATCAAAAGACGTACCAACACTACTGGCCAAGCCAGATACATATTTTAAGGTTGCACAGTTTTTAAAGTTTAATGAACAGCTTGGGTTTGATTACCTCTCAGAACTGCATGGTACAGACTTCCAGACACATATGGAAGTATATGTTCACTTATTCTCATATAAAAACCGTCAATCTGTTGCATTAAAAGTAAAGATTGACCGTGATGAGCCAATAACTGGATCATTAAGTCCATTATGGGAAGGGGCAAATTGGCCAGAGCGTGAAGCATTTGACTTACTTGGAATAAAATTCGAAGGGCATCCAAATTTAACACGAATCCTATTGCCGGATGACTGGGTGGGATATCCACTTAGAAAAGACTATGAACCGTATGATGTGGAGGTGTAGCATATGATTCGTACAGAAGAAATGCTCCTAAATGTAGGACCACAGCATCCAAGTACGCATGGGGTGTTCCGTCTCGTTGTCAAAATTGACGGAGAAATCATCAAGGAAGCTACACCTGTAATTGGATATCTACACCGTGGTACCGAAAAACTTGCTGAGGATTTGCAATACACACAAATTATTCCATATACAGACCGAATGGATTATTTATCAGCGATGACGAATAACTATGTGCTTTGTCACGCTGTTGAAACAATGATGGACATCGAGATACCAGAGAGGGCTGAGTATTTACGCATCCTAGCGATGGAATTAGGCCGGGTAGCGAGTCATCTTGTTTGGTGGGGGACATACCTGCTCGATATCGGTGCAACAACGCCATTCCTCTATGCATTTAGAGAAAGAGAAATGATTATCAATCTACTAAATGAGCTTTCTGGAGCAAGGCTTACGTTTAACTACATGCGTGTTGGTGGGGTTAAATGGGATGCACCAGAGGGCTGGATTGAAAAAGTAAAAGAATTTGTTCCTTATATGAGATCACAGCTTCCTGGGTATCACCAGCTTGTAACAGGAAATGAAATATTCCGTGACCGTGTAATTGGCGTTGGAAAATACACGAAAGAAGATGCGCTGAATTACTCCCTTAGTGGTACGAACCTACGTTGTACAGGAATAAAATGGGATCTTCGAAAAGATGAACCATATTCCATCTACGACCGTTTTGATTTTGATATTCCAACAAGGGACGGTGGAGATGCATGGGCACGTTATCACTGTCGCATGGCTGAGATTGAGGAATCTCTAAAAATTATCGAGCAGGCTGTAGAACAATTTCCAGAAGAAGGGCCAATTATGGCGAAAGTTCCGAAAATCATCAAAGCACCAAAGGGTGAAGCATATGTCAGAATTGAATCACCACGCGGAGAAATTGGCTGCTATATCTCGAGTGATGGAAAAAAGGAACCGTACCGTTTGAAATTCAGACGTCCATCATTCTACAATCTCCAAATCCTTCCGAAGCTTTTAAAGGGTGAGAATATGGCAAATATGATTGCAATCTTAGGCGCAATTGACATTGTCCTTGGGGAGGTTGATGGCTAATGATCGAAAACCTACTAAATTCGCCTCCAAGTTGGCTGAATTTTGGTATTTTCTTTTTACTGGCAACCGTCTTGCTTTTTGTCATCCTAGGTTTCGTTACGTATGGAATCCTTGCAGAGCGTAAAGTCATGGGATTTATGCAAGCACGTATGGGTCCAAACCAAGTAGGGGGACGTTGGGGACTTTTACAAACCGTGGCTGACGTGTTAAAGCTTCTTTTAAAAGAAGACGTAATCCCGAAGGTTGCTGATAAGCCATTGTTTATTCTTGCACCGGTGATTGCATTCGCTCCAGCCTTCATGGTTGTGGCAGCATTACCGTTTACGGATAGCTATAAATTTGCCGACATTGGTGTAGGCTTACTCTATTATGTTGCCGTTTCCGGTCTTACTACTGTCGGAATCGTTGCGGGTGGTTGGGCTTCGAATAACAAATATGCCCTTATGGGAGGAATGCGTGCAGCCGCACAAATGATTTCGTATGAGATTCCACTTGTGATGTCGGTCATCGGAGTCATTTTATTATCCGGTAGCTTAAACCTGTCTGAAATCGTTGAATCCCAGGATAAGGTTTGGTTTATTTTTGCACAGCCAATTGCCTTTGTTGTCTTTTTTATCGCGTCTGTTGCGGAACTAAACCGTGTGCCGTTTGACTTACCTGAGGCAGAATCGGAGATTGTTGCTGGTTTCCATATTGAGTACTCAGGGTTTAGATGGGCATTCTTTATGCTCGCTGAATATGTGTATATGTTTGCAATGGCAGCATTAACGACGGTCCTTTTCTTAGGAGGCTGGAAACCTGTTTTATTCTTGGACTTCATCCCAGGTGCCGTTTGGTTCGCCTTGAAATTTAGCTTAGTTATCTTTGTCTTAATCTGGTTCCGTTCGACATTCCCTCGTTTACGTGCGGATAGATTGATGGAATTCGGCTGGAAAGTACTACTTCCGATCGCGTTAGCCAACATTTTCTTATCGGCTTTGATAAAAGAATTATTTTTCTAAAGTAACTACCTAATAAAGGGGTGACAAAATATGTTTGGCTTGCTGAAAGGGATGAAATACACCCTTAATCAATTAACCTATAAAAAAGTCACATATGATTATCCGAATGAACCATTGCCACTGCCAGATCGCTTTCGTGGTATTCAAAAATTTTATCCGGAAAAATGTATCGTATGTAATCAATGCGCCAACATTTGTCCAACCGATTGTATCCAGTTAACTGGGAAAAAGCACCCTGATCCAACTAAAAAAGGGAAAATCATCGATACATATGACATCAACTTTGAAATTTGTATTCTATGTGACCTTTGCACAGAGGTTTGTCCGACAGAAGCAATTGTCATGACAAACAACTTTGAACTCGCGGAATATAGCCGTGACGACCTATTTAAAAACCTTGAGTGGTTAGATGAAAACGATACGAATGTGAGAAAGGAGAATAAAGTGTGACCGGTGAATTTTTAGCATTCATAGTCCTTGCAATCAGTGCGATTGGCGGCGGTGTGTTAATGCTGAACCTCCAAAAGGTTATACACATGGTTATCGCGCTTGTCTTCACCTTCATTAGTATCGCAGGTTTGTTTATCCTGCTTCATGCGGAATTCGTTGCAGCCGTGCAGGTCTTGATTTACTCAGGTGCCATCACGATTTTAATGCTCTTTGGAATCATGCTCACGAAGCATAATTACACGAACGAGCCAAAGATAAGTCGTGGGCGAACCATCCTTGTTATTGGTGGAATCCTTGCATTTGGTATTGCCGTTTACCTTTGCATTTACGATTTAGATTTTGGCGGGCAAGCAACTGATCTTCATGTGAACAATACAGAAAAAATTGGAATCGAGCTTTTTGCAAAGTATGTGATTCCATTTGAGTTAACATCTGTCGTGTTGCTTGTTGCGTTAATAGGAGCGATCATTTTAGCGAAAAAAGACAATGAAGAGGAGGCGAATGAGCAATGAGTTCAATCCCATTAGCAGCCTACCTCATTCTAGCTTTAATTTTGTTTTGTATCGGTCTATATGGCGCATTCACAAAAAGAAATACGGTTATCGTGTTGATCTCAGTTGAATTGATGCTAAATGCAGTGAATATTAATTTTGTGGCTTTTAGTAAATACGGGATGGCCCCAGGCATTACGGGGCAAATCTTCGCACTGTTTACGATCGCCATTGCCGCAGCTGAATTCGCAGTTGGTCTAGCTATCTTGATGGCACTGTACCGAAATAAACGCACAGTTAACATTGATGAAATGAATACGATGAAGCATTAAAAGTATCTGTAAAGGCATTGGACGCAATAAAGGTTTCTCTTGCCTTTAACGCATGTCAAAGAAGGGGATTGTGATACGATGATGGAAAACGCATGGATCATACCGCTTTTCCCGCTTATCTCTTTTTTGTTCCTTCTTATATTCGGTAAACGAATGAAGGAGTCGAGTGCCTATATTGGCATTCTCCTCACGCTTGTCTCATTCGTCTACTCGGTGTTGGTTCTCGTAGCTAGGCTTGGGAATCCAACATACAAATATGAGAGCACGTGGTTATCAATTGGGGATGTTCACTTAACAGCGGGGTTTGAAGTCAATCAATTAAATGCACTTATGCTAGTGGTAGTATCGCTTGTCGCACTTTTAGTACATATATATTCAAAAGGGTATATGCATGGTGATGAGCGCTTTCCTGTATTTTATGCGTACCTTGGGTTATTTACCTTCGCGATGCTGGGCTTGGTAATCTCACCAAACCTTCTGCAAACGTATATTTTCTGGGAGCTTGTTGGACTCGGTTCGTTCCTATTAATTGGTTTCTACTTTTATAAAGAAGAAGCTAAAGCCGCCGCGAAAAAAGCGTTTATTATGACGCGTATCGGGGATGTTGGGCTATTAATCGGGATGATTCTATTATTCTGGCAAGTTAATAGCTTTGAATATGATGAAATTTTTAGAGCAGTTGGTGCTGGAGAAATTTCATCTACTATGATTACCTTAACCGCGATTTTAATTTTTGTGGGAGCCGTTGGAAAATCTGGTCAATTCCCACTTCATACATGGTTACCGGACGCAATGGAAGGTCCGACACCCGTTTCAGCCTTAATCCACGCAGCTACGATGGTTGCGGCAGGGGTTTACTTAGTGGCAACGACGTTCCCTCTATTTGCAGCAAGCAATGTGGCGATGATGACAGTAGCCATTATCGGTGGAATTACCGCAATCTTTGCAGCATCTATTGGTTTAGCGCAAAAGGATATTAAACGCGTTCTTGCTTACTCAACAGTGAGTCAGCTCGGCTATATGATGCTAGCGTTAGGATCTGCTGGGTATGTTGCAGGAGTATTCCACTTAATGACACATGCTTTCTTTAAAGCGTTGCTGTTCTTAGCAGCGGGTAGCGTGATTCATGCCGTTCATACACAGAACATTGAGGAAATGGGCGGATTATGGAAAAAGCTTCGCATTACAGGACCATTGTTCTTAATTGGAACACTTGCAATCAGTGGTGTACCGTTTTTCTCAGGATTTTTTAGTAAGGATGAAATCTTAATTGCGACATGGGCACAAGGGAATTACGTGTTGTTCTGGTTAGCGGTGATCGCAGCGTTCTTTACGGCATTTTATATGTTCCGCTTGTTCTTCATGGTCTTTACGGGTGAGTCAAGAGGAAAACAAACAAATGTAAAAGAGTCACCAAGTTCAATGACGCTTCCGATGATTGTTCTAGGTGTCCTTGCTGTTGTAGCGGGTTATGTGAACACACCTTGGTTTGGAACCTTTTTAGGGGATTGGTTAATAGAAGGGACGAACCTTTACGGACCGGGTCATATTGAGGGACCGGGATGGATTATGGCGGTTGCAACATTCTCATCTCTATTTGGTCTTTTGCTTGCGTATGCGATGTATCAACGGAAATCAATTTCAAGAGACTTTTTCAGTTCTCGAGCACCTACTATGTACAGCATCGTCTACAACAAATACTTTATTGATGAATTTTACAACATGACTGTTGTTTATGTGACGAAGGTATTCAGCATATTCTTACGATATATAGATGAATTTTTAGTAGGCGGCATTGTAAAAGGAGTGGCTGCAGCAACGCAGGGAATTGGAAAGTTTGGGGCTAAGCTTCAAAATGGCCAGGTCCAAATGTATACTTCCGTTGCCTTTGTGGGATTAGCGATTTTACTTCTCGTTGTGGCACTGACAGGGGGGTACTTAAGATGAGCTCATTTATTCTTTCCCTTTTAGTATTCTTCCCGATTTTAGGTATTGCTGTTCTTGCATTTGTACCGAAAACTGAGGAAAAAACAATCAAGCTTGTTGGGATTTTAGCAACGATACCTTCACTTGTTCTTGCCCTGTATGCATACACGTTTTATACAGGTGGTGGGGACCTTGAAAAGCTTAAGGAGACCGTTTATTGGTTTGGTTTTTTACCAAAAGGAAATCCGTGGGAAGTCAATTATGAGATGGGCCTAAATGGTCTAACTTTGGTGCTCGTCCTTTTAACAACGATTATCTCAACACTCGCAGCCATTGCATCTGTTCATATTAAAAAGGAATGGAAAGGCTATTTTATGCTATTCCTTTTACTTGAACTTGGAATGCTGGGAGTGTTTACAGCAGGTAACTTGATTTTATTCTTTGTGTTCTTTGAAATGACGTTAATTTCGACGTTCTTCCTGATTGGAAAATGGGGCTATTTTGAAAAAGAAAAAGCAGCATTTAGCTTCTTGATTTTTAACGGACTTGGTTCAGCCATTTTGCTGATTGTCATTATGATTATCTTTGCAAAGTCTGGAACAACGAATATTGCGGCATTAACTGCGATTTTTGCAAGTCCGCCAGAAAGTTTGCCTATTCCGGGGGAATTTTCGAAAGAGTTACGTCTTGGATTATTGATTGCGATCATTATCGGATTTGGAATCAAATTACCGATTTTCCCATTGCATACGTGGATGCTTCGTGTTCACGTACAAGCACCACCATCAATCGTTATGATTCACTCTGGGATCCTTTTAAAAATTGGAGCTTATGGGATTATCCGCTTCGGAATGGGATTCTTCCCGGACGAATTCAGCACATTAGCACCGATTGTTGCCGTGCTTGGGGTGATCAACCTTTTATATGGAGCATTTTTAGCATTTGTCCAAAAGGACTTCAAAATGGTTCTTGCCTACTCAAGTATTTCCCATATGGGGATTGTGTTGATTGGCCTTGGTGCGATGAATGAAGCGGGAGTGCAAGGTGCGGTATTCCAGGTTGTGTCACACGGCTTGATTTCAGCATTATTGTTCTTCTTGATTGGGGTTATGTACGAGCGCGCTGGGACTTCGTATATTGATAAGCTTGGTGGACTTGCTAAGGTGATGCCACTAACGGCTGGATTTTTATTAGCAGCAGCAATGGCTTCACTTGGAATGCCGGGAATGTCCGGATTTGTTAGTGAATTTATGGCGTTCCTCGGACTGTTCAAGGAAATGCCGGTACTTGCTGCAGTTGGGGCAATTGGCATCATTCTGACAGCTGTGTATTTATTACGTGCAGTACTAAATGTGACATACGGAAAGGCAAATCATTCTTATGAGGGCGCAGTTGATTTACGACCGATTGAAATGGTTCCGGTAATTGTGTTACTTGCGTTCATCGTATTAATTGGTGTTTATCCAAACGTGCTTACACAGCCACTTCAGGTTGCACTTGAAACAATCATGCTAGGGTTAGGAGGGTGAGCCGATGGATACAGAAACTTTGTTAAGCTTTGAATGGGGAGTTATGGCACCAGAATTTATCATCCTCGGTGTTGCAACCCTTCTATCGATTGTTGATTTATTTTTAGGAAAAGATAAAGACAGACGGCCTCTTGGTTGGATAGGTATTGCCGGTATTCTTGTTGCAATTGGATTTACGATTTCTTTAATTGGAAATGATGTAACTTCTATTTTATACGATACATTTAGACTGGATGCCTTTGCGATTGCGTTTAAGTTGATTTTATTAGTAGGAACGGGTCTAGTGATTTTGCTTGCGATGAGTTACGAGCCGAAAGATGGTATCGAATATAGGGGTGAGTTTTATTACTTAATTTTAGCAGCCCTTTTAGGTACGATGATCATGACATCAAGTGCCGACCTGATTACACTATTTATTGGCTTGGAATTACTTTCGATTTCGTCCTATATCTTAGCTGGACTCCGAAAGCGAAATCAGCTTTCAAATGAATCCGCGATGAAATATGTGATTAACGGCACGGTTTCAACAGCAATCTTTTTATTCGGTGTCAGTTATGTGTACGGCCTAACTGGAACCTCGAATTTAAAAGAAATCTTCATGACGTTTGGAAGTCTACAGGACCCGCAACATATTTATCTTGTTGCCCTTGCGCTATTCATGATTGTAGTGGGTCTATCCTTTAAAATTGCGGTTGCACCATTCCATATGTGGGCACCAGATGTGTATCAAGGAGCACCAACACCGGTTACAGCTTTTTTAAGTGTTGTTTCAAAGACAGCGGGCTTTGTCATCATTTTGCGAATTATTGTAACCGCCTTTATCCAAGTACCATCTGGAAATGCAGAAACACCATATTTAGTATTTCATCTACAAGATCTGTTAGCGATTATCGCGGGCGCTACAATGATAATTGGGAACACAGTTGCACTAAGACAACAAAATATAAAGCGGATGATGGCATACTCAAGTATTGCCCACGCTGGATATGTATTAGTAGCATTTGTAGCTTTCTCCTATTTTATGATGGATGCGATTTGGTTCTATTTAGTGGCATATCTCTTCATGAGTCTCGGGTTCTTTGCGATTCTTCAAGTCATTTCGCAGAAATCGGACTCAGAGGATATTAGTCAGTTTGCAGGACTCTATAAACGATCACCAATACTAGCTGTTGCACTTGGAGTATTTATCCTTTCTTTAGCGGGAATTCCAGGAACAGCTGGGTTCATCGGAAAACTGGAGATTTTCATTGGGTTATTTGTTACAACTCCGTCGCATTATGTGCTGGCATCGATTATGATTGCGACAACAGTTGTCTCGTATTTCTATTACTTCGGAATCCTTACACAAATGTTCTTTAGACCAGCAGCAGACGATAGCAAAATAAAACTGCCTCTAGGTGTGTTGATTGTTGTGGTTGTTGCTGTAATCGGAACAATCGGATTCGGAATTTTTCCTGGTATTGCCTTCGAATTCATCCAACAATTTGAAAGCTTCAGGGATTTTATTGGTTAAAAGCAAGCGTCCAAGGGGGCGGTTCTTGTGGTTCTCCATTATATGGAGAATTCAAGAACCGTTTTTTTATGGAAACTTTCATGCAGGACCAGTAGAACCGTCCCAATGGTCCCATTTGATGCTTGTTTTTGGCGACTTCTGTTATAGGAAATGTTAAAATGGAGTGGTGTGATTTTAGGCCCACACGATGTGGGTCACAAAGACGTTGCCACAGGACGTGGCGTATTTAGTCTTTGATCCATATGAAAGGATTGGTTTGATGTTAGCGGGTTTTGGGTATCAAGCACTTATCAGTATCATTTCGCATTTGATATTTATAGCGGTTACGTGGTGGGCATTGCAAAGCATTCGGTATGAGCATTTAGTAAAGCCGAATCAAGTGTTCCAGGTGCGAGTTCTGCTTATTCTAGTGACAATTGCAATTGGTTCATCAGTCAGTAATTTCTTCTTAGATTATCTCCTTTGGTCACAACAATTACCAAGTATTCTTGACTGAAAACTTTATGCGGGAACTTTATGGAAAAGTAGTCCTGAATGAAGCTACAGTCTATGTTCTCCACTACTTTCCACGTATCCAAAGTGGAGTTCTGGTAAAAATGTTAGTAAGGAGAGGAAAGTAACTAACTTTATTCAGGAGTAATCCCTAATTTTACGGGAAAGTTTAAATTTGGTTAAAGTAACTAATTCAGTGTAGGTTCAAACCTAGGCTGAATAAAGTTATAGCCTCCGGCGGATGCCACAGATTTTTAAAGGAATTTTTCGAGCAAACTCGAAAAAATCCGGGCGCAAATACGCCAAGGTGTATTTGATTTAAAAACATCCCTTAGTATGCCAATTCTAAGGAAAAATACATTGGATATTACTGGGGTGACCCATTAGAAGGTAAGGTGAATACGAAGGAACCTCATTTTAGAGTGATGATTTTCACGGGCGTATTCCACAAGTGTGAAAGCCGCATACAATTGTCCCACTTTGAATGTCATCAGACAATCTTGTTTTTCTAAAAAAGAAGACAAACCCTCAAAAATAAGAAGTTCTTTTCGTATTACATGTACTATGTGAACTATGTAAAGTTTTCACAAATAAGCAGTCCTTTAATAATTCAAATATTTGTCGACAATTATTGCGAAATTCCCACAAATTATCACTTGTGCCAATATACTCTGAGTGATATGATGTAAATTGGTTTTGTGTAAACTTGCACATGAAAATAATGGATTAAAAGTAGTACTAACCCAATTTTTTATGGATCGCGATGTAGCCTTGCATTCACACCCAAAATAGAGACATTTGCCCGGTGGTTTGCATACACTACATCAGTGCGAACGAAATTTGTCAATTAAGTAATGAATATGAAAAGATTGGGTTCTACAAACAACAGTCAAGATGGAACACCAATTGTTATGAATGAATATGAATATATAGAAAATGGGACGCGGAGGGGAATACCTTGGAAAAAATCATCGTCCGCGGCGGTCATAGGTTAAATGGCACAGTCAAAGTTGAAGGCGCAAAGAACGCTGTTTTGCCTGTTATCGCTGCATCCTTATTAGCTAGTAATGGTAAAAGTGTGATAAATGAAGTACCCACGCTCTCAGATGTGTATACGATTAATGAGGTATTGCGCTTTTTAAATGCAGATGTTACCTTTCTCAACAATCAAATCGTTGTCGATGCATCAAGAGAGCTAAAAACAGAAGCACCTTTTGAATATGTTCGAAAAATGCGCGCATCCGTAACTGTCATGGGATCGTTGCTAGCCCGTAATGGTCACGCGAGAGTTGCTCTTCCTGGAGGCTGTGCAATTGGCTCAAGACCGATTGACCTGCACTTAAAAGGATTCGAGGCAATGGGTGCTGTTGTGAAGGTTGGAAATGGATATATTGATGCCAAAGTTAATGGACGACTTTACGGTGCGAAAATATATATGGATTTTCCAAGCGTAGGAGCTACTGAAAACATCATGATGGCTGCTACATTAGCTGACGGAATAACCACTATTGAAAACAGCGCGAAAGAACCAGAAATTGTCGATCTTGCCAACTTCCTAAATGCAATGGGAGCGCGTGTAAGAGGCGCAGGTACTGGAACCATTCGTATTGAAGGTGTAAAAGAATTGCATGGAGCAACTCATAATATTATTCCTGATCGCATTGAGGCAGGTACATTTATGGTGGCTTCTGCAATTACAGGTGGTAATGTTCTTGTTCAAGGAGCAGTACAAGAACACCTTAGCTCACTTATTGCAAAAATGGAAGAAATGGGCGTTACCATCATTGAAGAACAAGATGGTCTACGTGTCATTGGACCAGAAAAATTAAAGGCTGTCGATATTAAAACAATGCCACACCCTGGTTTCCCAACAGATATGCAATCGCAAATGATGGCATTATTACTTCGTGCGCAAGGCACAAGTATGATTACAGAAACTGTATTTGAAAATCGCTTCATGCATGTCGAGGAATTCCGACGTATGAATGGTGATATCAAAATTGAAGGTCGTTCTGTTATTATCAACGGAGAATCCCAGCTTCAAGGAGCTGAAGTAGCCGCAACTGATTTACGCGCTGCAGCTGCACTTATTTTATCCGGCTTGGTTGCAGATGGCTACACTCGTGTAACGGAACTGAAGCACTTAGACCGTGGTTACGTAAATTTCCACGAAAAGCTTGCAGCATTAGGTGCTGACATCGAACGTATAACTGAAGAAACAGAAAGCTTAGTGGAAGAAGCTAAAGTCAACTTTTGACTAACCACAAAAAGCTAGAGATGTTACCTACATATGGTAATATCTCTAGCTTTTTTATTTTTATACATATTAAATATTTATCAAATGCGCTTTGCGTATTTGCGCCCAGATTTTAGGCCAACAGGAAGTAGGTCATTAAGATTGCCACAGGAAGTGGCGTTCTTAGTCTTTGATCTTACTGCGAGATACAGTGAAACTTTCAATCTGTGGTTGTTTTTTACCACAGATTGTTAGTTGAACCAATCAGGCTTTTACTGGCAGTTGCCCTCTAGGAGGGCTTAGTGCTAGTTAATGCTGGAAAATTTCCTTTGAAAATCTGTGGCATCCGCCGGAGGCTTTAACTTTATTCAGTTGGGGTTTTAACCCTACTTAATAAAGTTAATCCTTTTTTATAAGAGGTATGATGTTTGCGATGATGAGAAGTAATAATATGACGCCTGTCGCGCGTGAGTCTGGGTTCTCTGTAATAAAAAAATTATAAACCGTAATTAACAAAGCAAGTGCAAGACATGTTCTACTCACCAAGTTTTGACCCATTTTTCTTATTTCCCCTTTAAATTAAAATAAACTACTAGGTAAATTATACTATACATGGTATATACGGGACAAAATATTTTTTCAGTTTTTCGAGTCATAAATGCTTGTCCACCACCATAAGTATTGATATACAGGTGCATAATGAAATGCATAAATTTTGATGTGGAGGCTTGCATTCATGAAACAGATTAAACCAATCATTGTACTAGTTGCTGTCCTTTTTGCCTTGATCTTATTGATTCCATCAATGCTTGTTATTCCGTTCTCCGGTAAGGACACGGTAAAGCTGGCAGAAGAACGACAATCAAATCCAGAACCGCCTCAAATTGCTTCAGGTCCGACGGTGGAGGTGGCCGTGCACCGCGTCAGTGCTCAGAAAATCGAAAATGTGGAGCTTGAGGATTATGTAGTAGGTGTGCTAGCAAAGGAAATGCCTGCGAAGTTCGAGGTGGAGGCATTAAAAGCTCAAGCATTGGCTGCAAGAACGTATGTAGTGAGACATATGTTGAGCGAGCAAAAAATTGGTGTTCCTGACGGTGCAGATGTATCAGATACGACCCAACACCAAGTATATAGTAGCATTGAGGAATTAAAAGCAGAATGGAAAGGCGAATACGACTGGAAGATCAAAAAAATTACGCAGGCCGTCAAGGAAACACAGGGTCAGATCCTGACTTATAATGGGGAGCCGATTGATGCGCAATTTTTCTCAACGAGTAATGGCTATACGGAAAACTCGCAGGATTATTATAAAAATGAGTATCCCTATTTAAAAAGTGTCGAAAGTCCGTGGGATGTAAATACAGAGAAATTTAACGATCAAGTTCAAATGACTGTTGCAGATTTTGAACAAAAGCTTGGGATTAAGCTTAGCAATGGGAATGAGATTGGAAATGTTACAGCAAAAACACAATCAAATCGTATTGCTTCAGTGGATGTTGGTGGAAAGAGTTTTACGGGTAGAGAAGTTCGCGAAGCATTAGGCTTGCGCTCGACCGATTTTTCCTGGGAGCGTAAGGGCAATCAAATCATCATAAAAACAAAGGGTAACGGTCACGGGGTTGGCATGAGTCAGTATGGCGCGGATGGAATGGCAAAGGCAGGAAAAAACTACAAGGAGATTGTGGCGCATTACTACCAGGGTGTAGAAATTTCGTCCACAGAGAACTTCGTAAATAAATTAACCGTGAAAAAATAACGGCAGAGGGATTAGTTCCCCTCTGCCTTTTTGCTTTTCAAAGCTTCTACCGATTGGAGAAGCTTTTTGAATCGCGGTAGTTTTTCGCCAAAATAACTCACTTTTACAATCGAAAAAAGTACGAGCACCCCAATTGTGTCTTTAACAAGATCAATGACAGTTGCAGACCGGTAGGGAACAAAATATTGGTGAAACTCATCTGAGAAGCCATAAGCGATTGCAAGAACCGCAGCAAGGATGCTGGTTTTCGGAGTGAACTTTCCCTGTACAAGGAAAAACAAAACCCACAGACCGTACAGAATGCCGAATTCAATGAGGTGAAGTGATTCTTTAAAAGCTTGGTCCCATGAAAACGGAGTGTTCACAATTGCGTCCGATGGAAGGCTAGATAAAATGAATATAAAGATCATATATAAAAACGGTGCTATTAATAGTAGAAATCGCAAAAAAGCTTTCATCCGGGAGACTCTCCTTTTTAAATTGTACTAACATAGTATAGCATTCATCGGGGGCGTGATGGATAAAATTTAAGTTTGCTGTAGGATGGATGTTATCATCAAGGCTATGAGGAACCGATCGTTGCCTGGGAGTTGAGGGAATTTAATCAATGGGTAATGAAGGGGAAAACACAAGAATTCCTCGGGTCAAATCCTCTTCATCGGTGGTTGGTATGAAGACCCGAATGCACTCCCAGCGGTTGCAAAAAGGTCTTCATAGAGGTTATGAAGACCCGAACGCACTCCCGGCGGTTGTGAAAAGGTCCTCATCGGGGTTATGAAGACCCAAACGCACCCCCGAACGCAAGAAAAAGGTCTTCATCAAGGCTATGA
>NZ_JBALOX010000007.1:0-211 GCF_036965165.1 Bacillus sp. JJ1521
ATGTAGTATAATAATTCGAGTGAGGGGAGGATTTACGATATATGTCAGATAACGAATCGAAAAAAGATTTATATAAAAAGAATCTGCAAGAACGGCATAGTGAAGCCAAAATGATCCGTAAAATTGTATTTATCGTATTTATCATAATACTAGTAGCTTTATCTGGAATAATCGGCGGAGGCTATTTATATATAAAATCAGCGCTTGAGCC
>NZ_JBALOX010000007.1:238-28820 GCF_036965165.1 Bacillus sp. JJ1521
TTCAACAACAGCAATTGCTCGAATTCTAGAGGAAAATAACGTTGTTAAGAATGCAAAGGTATTCCGTTACTACACAAAATTTAAGAATGAATCTGGTTTTCAGGCTGGAGAATATACATTTAATCAATCAATGGATTTTGATGAAATCATTGAAAATTTGAAATCCGGAATTCTAATGGGTGAACCTGAGTTTAAACTCGTGATTCCTGAAGGAAAACAACTTGAAGAAATTGCTACGATTATTGCTGAAAAAACAGGATACACCCATGAGGAAGTCATAAATAAAATGGATGACACTGAGTATATTAGGGAGTTAATCAGCAGATATCCAGGCATTTTAACAGAAGAAATATTAAATAAGGATATTAAACATCCACTTGAAGGATATCTTTTCCCTGCTACCTATCCGTTTTACGAGAAAAAGCCTACCATTGAATCTATGGTTGAAACAATGCTAGAGCAAACGGAGAAAGTCCTCGTAAAATATGCTGGACTTATGGAAGGGAATAAGTATATCGATTCAACTCATAAACTATTAACTATGGCTTCGTTAATAGAGGAAGAAGCAACAGCACAAACAGACCGTGAGACCATTTCTAGCGTGTTTTATAATCGTTTAGATGCTGATATGCCACTCCAAACAGATCCGACAGTTCTTTATGCATTAGGAGAACATAAGAGGCGAGTTCTATACGAGCATCTTGAAGTGAATTCACCGTATAACACATATAGAATAAAAGGGTTAACACCAGGACCGATTGCAAATGCTGGGGAAACATCGTTAGCAGCGGCACTAAATCCTGCTCAAACAGATTATTTCTACTTCCTAGCAGCACCATCAGGAGAAGTGTTTTACTCTACGACTTTAGAAGAACATAATGCTAAAAAAGCACAATATATAACGAATCAATAACTCGACATGTTTCCAGGGAACCCAATATGGCGTTCCCTTTTCCTTTGTGGTAAAATAAAGCGTGAAAAATTATCATAATAAAATAAAATGACTATGTTTTTAACCAATACCACCATATTGAAATGGAGGTTTTTTTCTTGTTATCAAGTAAAATAACCCAGTATTTAGAAGGTCTACTTCCAAAAAGAGACGAAATCATCGAAGATATTGAACATTATGCTAAAGAAAACAATGTACCAATTATGGAACTAGTCGGCATTGAAACGATGCTTCAAATACTACGAATATCTCAGCCAAATCAAATTCTTGAAATTGGAACAGCGATTGGCTATTCTGCTATTCGCATGGCGAAGGCACTTCCGGGAACAAAAATTGTAACACTTGAGAGGGACGAAGAACGATATGAAAAATCCCTGGAAAACATTGAACGTACAGGGACAGGCTCTCAAATTGAAGTGATTTTTGGGGATGCCCTTGAGGTTGCGGATGAAGTGAAAAAACACGGTGAATTTGACTGTATTTTTATTGATGCAGCAAAAGGCCAATATCGACATTTTTTTGACATCTATGAAAAATGCCTTTCAAAGGATGGCTTAATTGTAACTGATAATGTACTATTTAAAGGGCTTGTGGCTGAGGAAGAAATCGAGAATAAAAGAATCCGAAATCTCGTAACAAAAATTAAGTCATTTAATGAATGGCTCCTCTCACACCCAGAGTACCAAACGACCATCTTACCAGTAGGGGATGGGGTTGCATTAAGTAAAAGAAGAGGTGTTAAGGAATGAAGAAACCAGAGCTTCTGGTCACGCCTACATGTGTAGAAGATATTGAACCATTGATCAATGCTGGAGCAACAGCATTTATTATAGGTGAACAGCGATACGGGTTACGACTTGCTGGGGAATTTAATCGTGAAAAAATTGTTCAAGCGGTAAAAATTGCCCATGCTCATGATGTAAAAATATATGTAGCAATGAATGCCCTATTCCATAATGAAAAAGTCGGTGGGTTAGCAGACTATGTTGCATTTTTACAGGAAAGTAAGGTAGATGCAATTGTGTTTGGAGATCCTGCCGTATTGATGACTGTCCGTGAGGTTGCACCAGAAATGAAGCTTCACTGGAATACTGAAACAACTGCGACGAACTGGTATACATGTAATTACTGGGGAAGAAAAGGTGCAAAGCGTGCAGTTCTTGCCCGTGAATTAAATATGGATGCGATTGTCGAAATCAAGGAAAATGCAGAGGTTGAAATTGAGGTTCAAGTTCATGGCATGATGTGCATGTTCCAATCAAAGCGTTCACTAGTTGGAAACTATTTCGAGTATCAAGGTGAAGTAATGGAAATCGCAACCCGTAAAAAAGAAAAAGATATGTTTTTATTTGATAAAGAGCGCGACAACAAATACCCGATTTTTGAAGATGAAAATGGCACACATATCATGAGTCCAAATGATGTTTGTATTATTGATGAATTGGAAGAAATGATTGGTGCTGGAGTTGACAGCTTTAAGATCGAAGGGATTTTAAAATCTACCGATTACCTTCTTGAGGTAACGAAAATCTATCGAAAAGCAATCGACTTATGTGTGGAAAATCGCGACAAGTATGAAGACGCCAAGGATGACTTATTAGAGCAGCTTGAAGAACTTCAACCAATCAATCGTCCACTAGACACAGGTTTCTACTTTAAAGAAACGGTTTACTGATTAACTTTATTCAGTAGGGTAAAACCCCGACTGAATAAAGTTAAAGCCTCCGGCGGATGCCACAGATTTTCAAAGGAAACTTTTCGAGCAGGCTCGAAAAAATCTGGGCGCAAATACGCCAAGGCGCATTTGATCAAAGAGGAGGAATAGGCATGTCAACAGCGGTTATAAGAGAACCGATTTCAAAAATTGTAGACGGCAAGCGTGTAATTGTCAAAAAGCCAGAGCTACTTGCACCTGCAGGTAATCTTGAAAAATTAAAAATTGCTGTTCACTATGGTGCAGATGCTGTTTTTATAGGTGGTCAAGAATATGGCCTGCGTTCAAACGCTGATAATTTTACACTAGAAGAAATCGCCGAAGGTGTGGACTTTGCAAACAAATATGGTGCAAAAATCTATGTCACTACAAATATATTTGCCCATAATGAAAACATTGATGGGCTAGATGAATACTTAATAGGGCTCGAAAAAGCTGGAGTATCAGGTATCATTGTAGCAGATCCGCTTATTATTGAAACGTGTAAACGTGTTGCTCCAAAAATAGAAGTACACTTAAGCACACAGCAATCCCTATCCAACTGGAAGGCTGTTCAATTCTGGAAGGAAGAAGGGCTAGAACGTGTCGTACTAGCGCGTGAAACGAGTGCTGAAGAGATTAAAGAAATGAAAGAAAAAGTCGACATTGAAATCGAAACATTCGTCCATGGTGCGATGTGTATTGCTTATTCTGGTCGTTGTACATTAAGTAATCATATGACAGCTCGCGATTCCAACCGTGGTGGCTGTTGCCAATCATGTAGATGGGATTACGATCTATTCAAACGGGATGAAGATGATAATGAAGTAGCTCTATTTGGTGAAAAGGACGCTCCATTTGCGATGAGTCCAAAAGACTTAAAACTGATCGAATCGATTCCACGCATGATTGAATTGGGAATTGACAGTTTAAAAATTGAAGGAAGAATGAAGTCGATACATTATATAGCAACGGTAGTAAGTGTTTATCGAAAAGTTATTGATGCATATAGTGCTGATCCAGATAATTTTGTAATCGATGAAGAGTGGCTTAAAGAGCTTGATAAATGTGCGAATCGTGATACCGCACCTGCCTTCTTTGAAGGGGTACCTGGTGTAAATGAGCAAATGTATGGTACACATAGCAAAAAAACAACTTATGATTTTGCTGGTCTAGTGTTAGACTATGAGAAGGAATCAGGAATTGTAACATTACAGCAGCGAAATTATTTTAAAAAGGGAGACCAGGTTGAATTTTTCGGCCCTGAAATTGACAACTTTACACAAACAGTTGAGGCAATTTGGGATAAGGACGGAATAGAGATAGATGCTGCAAAACATCCATTGCAAATTGTTTCGTTTAAAGTAGACAAGCCTGTTTATCCGAACAACATGATGCGAAAGGGGAAGTAAGATGAGCAGAAAGCCAATCGTCATTGGTATTGCTGGGGGCTCAGGATCTGGTAAAACAAGCGTAACTAAAGCCATTTATGAGCATTTTAGAGGCCACTCAATTTTAATGATTGCCCAAGACTCCTATTATAAAAATCAAAGCCATATGCCTTTTGAAGAAAGATTAAATACAAATTATGATCATCCTCTAGCTTTTGATAATGATTTACTCATTGAGCATATTAAAAATCTTCTTGACTATAAAGGTATAAGTAAGCCGGTTTATGACTATAAATTTCATACAAGGTCCTCTGAAGTGATTCATGTTGAACCAAAAGATGTTATTATTTTAGAGGGAATTCTCGTTCTTGAGGATGAACGACTTCGTGATTTAATGGATATTAAGCTATTTGTTGACACAGATGCGGATATCAGAATCATCCGAAGAATGTTGCGTGACATTAAGGACCGTGGCCGTACGTTGGATTCTGTTATCGAGCAATATGAAACGGTGGTTCGTCCAATGCATAATCAATTCTGTGAACCAACGAAGCGATATGCGGACATCATCATCCCTGAAGGTGGACAAAATCACGTTGCAATTGACTTAATGGTAACAAAAATTCAAACAATTCTTGAACAAAACGTCATTTTGTAATAACATAACAGAGAAAAAGGTGTTATGATAGTACAAACTATAAAGGAAAGGAATGGTAGAAATTCCCTATCATTCCTTTCCCACTATACAAAAAAGATTTCGTACTACATACTTATAAAGATTTTCAAACAATCACAGGGGGATTGTAACGACTACAAGGAGTGAAGGGATTATGGTAGAGAAAGTATTTCCAATGACAGCAGAGGGAAAGCAAAAATTAGAGCAGGAATTAGAACAATTAAAAACGGTTAAGCGTAAAGAAGTTGTAGAACGTATTAAAATTGCAAGAAGCTTTGGAGATCTTTCGGAGAACTCTGAGTATGATTCAGCAAAGGATGAACAAGCATTTGTTGAAGGACGTATTACAACAATTGAAAATATGATTCGAAATGCTAAAATTATTGAAGAGGATGCTGACAGCGCCGGTAAGGTTTCCTTGGGTAAATCAGTAACCTTCATTGAACTTCCGAATGGTGAGGAAGAAACGTATACCATTGTTGGAAGTGCTGAAGCGGATCCATTTGAAGGGAAAATTTCAAATGACTCTCCAATTGCAAAAAGCCTGATTGGAAAACATGTTGGGGACAAAGTAACCGTACAAACTCCAGGTGGAGATATGCATGTTGAAATTACAAAAATTGACTAGTATTGTCAATTTTACTCAGGATTTTGATAGACCTCTTTAGGTATAAATAGTATGACACCTCGTCCAAACTGTTGACGAGGTGTTTTTTCTATGGTAATCAAAAAACGTGCAATTATTATCTTAGTCGTGATTCTTTTAACATTAACGGGGTTAATCGGCAGACTTATGCAATTGCAACTTGTAAGTACTGAGACATTTACTAATCGAGATATAAATTTAATTGAAGCAAGTGTTTCTCAACGAACGCAAGAATTGGTCATTGACCAAGGACGTGGACGATTTATCGACCGCAATAAAAAGGCATTAACACATGAATACTATCCAACACTTGTTTTGTTTCCTTTTTTAAAAAACATTGACTGGCCAGCCGAGGACGTAGCTGAGATCGTAAATATTTCCGCAACAACCTTAAAGGATGAAATTCAGGAAGCAAAAAAACCTGTAATCGTTGGTGGAGATAGACCCATAGAATTAACAGAATCGCAGATGAACAAAATTAACAATCTAAAAATTCCGGGGGTATTTGCTGTTCATCGTCAATATGAGCTTGATAGTGACATTGCTGAACATTTAATTGGCCTAATCCGTGAAAATAAGGATTTATTCGAGGAACGCTATCCTGAGAAAACATATTTACCGCGGAATACGAAACTCGGAATTACTGGTTTGCAATCTACGTTTGATGAATTCCTACTGCCGGAAGGAGAGGCGAAGCTTCTATATCATGTAGCAGGAGATGGAGGACCTTTATTCGGCATTGATGTAAAGTACACGGCGCCAGCAAATCCTTATTACCCTGTTGCCATTCAAACGACCTTGGATAAAGAACTTCAGCTTTTGGCAGAAAGGGTTATTGAAAAAAATAATTTGAAAAAAGGCGGAATTGTTCTTCTTGATGTAGAATCGAACGATTTACTCGCAATGGTTAGTAAACCTGATATTAATTCATCAAATCCATTTGAAGATGGCACAGCCCAAAATCAAATGATCATGCCACAGTTTCCTGGTTCCGTTTTTAAGACTGTAATTGCTGCAGCAGCGATTGAACATCAGCAAGTATCCAATGACAGAATGTTCAATTGTGATCAAGATTTGTATGGAGAAGGACCAGCTGAATATCCACATGGTATGCTTAGTTTCCAGAATAGCTTTGCGAAAAGCTGTAATTACACGTTTGCTGCCATTGCGCAGGAATTGATACAAAAGGACCAAAATGTAATTGAACAGTATTCCGAAATGCTTGGTTTGCTTGGACCTGTTGGCTGGAATGGTGATGTATTTCGTTTTCAAGATTTCAAGCAGCTCCCAAATGAATATAATGGACGAATCTGGACGGATGAAAAGGATAAACATGTAGCAAAAGCGATTGCGCAAACTGCGATTGGGCAAAAGGATGTTAGGGTTACCCCATTAGGTATAGCCAATATGATGTCTACCATTGCACGTGGAGGTTCAAAAAAAGAAGTTCGAACGGTAAGTGATGTATTATATAAAAATGGTACAACCTTATTTTCTTTTTCAAAACAGGATATGGAAGGAGCCAAGATTGCGCCATATACAGCAAGCCGGCTCCAGGAATTGCTTCGAGGAGTTGTTACAACTGGCACAGGACAGCGTTTTGCCGATCTCCCATATAAAGTGGCCGGTAAATCCGGAACAGCTGAAACTGGAAAAAAACAAGGTGAGGTTGGGCTTGTTAACAAATGGTTTGCGGGATATTTTCCATTTGAAAATCCGAAATACGCTCTTGTAGTAGTTGACTTAGAGCAACCAGGCTCTGAGTCTGTAGCGAATACAGTCTTTTATGATATTGTTCAAGGTATATATCAAATCGAACAGGAAAAAGGTACCAAAACCGACGACTAATGAAGAAATAGCTTCAACCTTTCGCTCACACATGCTAGAATAAGAAGATAGTTGATTGAGTAATAGTCGTTTTTAGGAGGTACTAAAAAATGGGGTATGATTTAGACAAACTATATGATGGACCTCGATCGGAAAGAAGAGCGAAACGAAAAAAGGTAAATCGAATTTTAAATGTTTTAATTGTCTTAGTAGTTGTTTTGATTGTCTTTTTTGGTGGAAAGCTCATTTTTGGAGACAAAAATGTAGATGAATCTGTGTCTTCAAAGCAAACAAACCAACCGGCAGGCAATGAGGGAAAAGCTGCTGCAGATGATTCAAAGGACAAAGAAAAGAAAAAAGAAGAAACCTCAGATAAACAAGAAAATGAAAATACAGAACAAAAAGCTGATGAAGAAAATCAGGAAGATCAAAAAACTTCAGAATCCGATGAATCTGCTGTTGTTACAGAAGGTGACCCGGGATCAAATATTATAAAAACAGTTGAGAATCCTGCATGGAAGCCAATTGGTACTGCTCAGGCAGAACCGCATAGTGTTAATTATACGGAAAACTCCGTTGATCGAAATGAAATGGAAATGGCCGCGAGCTATGCGACTGGTTTTGATCGATCAGATATGATTGTTTGGTGGCTGGCAAGAAATGGCGAAAATTCCATTACTGCAACAGTTTCATCAAAAACAACAAAACAAGTACACAAAGTTTATTTAGATTGGGTTCCAGGTGAAGGCTGGAGACCAACAAAAGTTGAAGAATTAAAAGAAAATGATAGTCAAACATATAAAAATTATAACAATTCACAACCAGATGAAAATGAAGATAATGATTAAATGAGGCGCAGGAGATCCTGCGCTTTTTTGTATCTATTATTGAAGGTGATGATTGAAAAAATTAAATGAATATGTTAAATTTAGAACAGTTCATTTTTAAATTCATAGTATACTGATAGGAATAATATATAATAGTGGAGGG
Organism: Bacillus sp. JJ1521; assembly: GCF_036965165.1. NCBI lineage: Bacteria > Bacillati > Bacillota > Bacilli > Caryophanales > Bacillaceae > Bacillus > Bacillus sp. JJ1521. Next base: position 8,414 of record NZ_JBALOX010000007.1, read on the forward strand.
TGAGTAAAATGGGGCGAGAGTTTTTAGAGGTTTTTGAAGGTTGGGCAGATTCTTATGACCAGACAGTCACTGGGCATGATGTGGAATATAAGGAAGTGTTTTTGCGATATGAAGACATTCTAAATGATGTCGTGCATAAATCAGGACTATCGGTTTTGGAATTTGGAGTGGGTACCGGTAACCTCACTCAAAAGTTACTTGACGAAAATAAGAATGTGTACGGAGTCGAACCATCAGAACCAATGCGAGAAATTGCATTAGAAAAGCTTCAAAACTATACTCTAACAATAGAAGATGGTGACTTTATCGATTTTAATAAACCTGCTGACAAAATCGATACAATCGTTAGTACGTATGCCTTCCACCACTTAAATGATATCGAGAAAAATCAAGCATTTTCCCAATATAGCAACATTCTCACTAAAGGTGGTAAAATAGTGTTTGCGGATACAATGTTTGAAAATAAAGAAGAATATACAATGACGATTCAGTCCGCAACACAAAAAGGCTTCATTAATCTAGCAAAAGATTTAGAAACAGAATACTACACAACCATTCCTGTCTTGCAGGAAATTGCAAAGGAAAATGGGTTTACTGTAGAGTTCACACGTTTCAATCATTTTGTATGGGTGATGGAGGCGACGAAACAGTAAAAAATGAAAGGTGATACGTACTTATGAAAGTAGCAATTATCGGAGCAATGGATGAGGAAGTAGCGATTTTACGGGAAAAAATCGAGAATAGACAGGAAACAACAGTAGCAGGAAGTGTATTCTATACCGGTACACTCGGTGGCTATGATGTGATCTTACTTAAATCAGGGATCGGTAAAGTAAATGCGGCTATTTCAACAACGATTTTATTACTGCAATTTAAACCCGATTACGTGGTGAATACAGGGTCAGCAGGGGGTTACTTAAATACCCTTAATGTAGGCGACATTGTCATTTCATCTGAGGTTAGACATCATGATGTGGATGTAACTGCCTTTAATTATGAATATGGGCAAGTTCCTGGGTTACCTGCAGCGTTTAAAGCAGATGAAAAACTCATTGAATTAGCTGAAAAAAGTGCAGAAGGAATCACAGATGTTCAAGTTGTGACAGGATTGATTGCAACAGGTGATTCCTTTATGAATGACCCAGAGCGAGTTTCATTTGTCAGTCAAAAATTTGGTGATTTATATGCTGTGGAGATGGAAGCAGCTGCAGTGGCACAGGCTTGCCATCAATTTGATGTACCATATGTAGTCATTCGTGCTTTATCAGATATAGCAGGGAAAGAATCAGATGTATCGTTTGAACAATTCCTACAAACTGCTGCAGTCAATTCTTCAAAAGTTGTAGAACGAATGGTAGAGGAAATAAATAGATCATTATAACATTATTCGCCAATTAACCTTGGCTAAATAAAGTTAAGCCTCCGGCGGATGCCACAGATTTTTTAATGGATACTTTCGAGCAATAAGATTAAAGACTAAAANNTGTGGCAACGTCTTTATGACCCACCTCGTGTGGGCCTAAAAAATCTGGGCCAAATTCGCCAAGGCGAATTTGATTAGGGGGATTTGTCATGCAAGTGTATCGAAATGTACATGAGCTTATCGGGAACACACCGATCGTTGAAATAACGAGATTTCCATTACGTAATGGGGTTCGTCTTTTTGCAAAGCTTGAATTTTTTAATCCAGGTGGAAGTGTAAAGGATCGCTTAGGAGTCGAACTTCTTCAGCATGCAATTGCGACAGGTCAGTTATCTGAAGGAGGAACGATCATTGAACCTACCGCTGGAAATACGGGAATTGGACTGGCACTTGCAGCAATCAACCACAATATTAATGTGATTCTTTGTGTACCAGAGAAGTTTTCCACTGAAAAACAAGACTTGATGAAGGCCTTAGGTGCAACGGTCATAAATACGCCTACAAAGGATGGGATGACAGGAGCAATTGAAAAGGCAAAAGAGCTTTTAAATGAAATCCCTAATTCCTATTGTCCACAGCAATTCGCAAATCCAGCTAACCCTGAAACCTATTATAAAACGCTTGGCCCCGAAATTTGGGAGCAGCTTGAGGGTAAGCTTGATATTTTTGTAGCAGGTGCTGGTACTGGTGGGACTTTTATGGGGACTTCCAGGTATTTAAAAGAAATGAATCATTCTATAAAAACCGTCATTGTTGAGCCGATTGGGTCAATTTTAAATGGTGGTGAATCTGGACCACATAAAACAGAAGGAATCGGCATGGAATTTCTTCCGGGTTATATGGATACATCTTATTTCGATGCCATTCACACTATTTCGGATGAGGATGCATTTAATCGGGTTAAGGAAGTAGCACAATTGGAAGGATTGCTTGTTGGTAGTTCATCAGGAGCAGCCCTTCATGCGGCACTTTTAGAAGCGGAAGATGCAAAGCCGGGGTCACATATTCTTGTGATCTTTCCTGATAGCAGTGAACGTTATTTAAGCAAAAAAATATATGAAGGTGGGATATAGGATGAAACGAAAAACGTTACTTATTCATGGAGGAGTTGGTGAGGATCCACAGACTGGAGCAGTTAATACACCAATCTATCAAGTTAGCACGTACAAACAAGAGGGGATCGGCGGTCACAAGGGCTTTGAATACTCACGAACTGGAAATCCGACTAGACATGCCCTTGAAGAATTAATCAAGGATATTGAAGGTGGAGAAAGAGGATTTGCATTTGGTTCGGGTATGGCCGCAATCACTGCTGTCATGATGCTGTTTAATAACGGGGACCACGTGGTTTTTTCTGATGACGTGTATGGTGGGACTTTTCGTGTAATGACTAAGGTGCTTAACCGTTTTGGTATTGAATCAACCTTTGTTGATACAAGCAATCTTGAAAATCTTGAAGGTGCAATTCGTGAAAATACAAAAGCAATTTATATCGAAACACCAACAAATCCTTTATTAAAAATAACAGATATTAAAGGCGCGGCAGAAATTGCGAAACAGCACAACCTTTTAACAATCGTTGATAATACCTTCAGCACTCCGTATTGGCAAACTCCGATCGCACTTGGCGCTGATATCGTTCTACACAGTGCGACCAAGTACATCGGTGGACACAGTGATGTAGTGGCAGGTCTTGTTGTTGTGAATTCGACAAAATTAGGTGAGGATTTACATTTTGTTCAAAACTCAACTGGTGGTGTACTCGGTCCTCAGGATTCTTGGCTGTTGATTCGTGGTATTCGCACACTTGGAGTTCGGATGGAAGAACACGAAGAAAATACAAAAAAAATTGTAGAGTTCTTACAAAACCATCCAGCAGTTAACAAGGTATTCTATCCTGGGATTGAAACACATCCAAACCATGCCATTGCTAAGGCTCAAGCTTCAGGTTTTGGGGGGATGGTTTCCTTTGATGTAGGTAGTGCTGAGAATGCAGATAAGCTGCTAGGAAAGGTTAAATATTTCACTTTGGCAGAAAGTCTTGGCGCAGTTGAAAGCTTAATTTCAGTACCTGCAAAAATGACACATGCTTCCATTCCAAAAGATCGTCGCGAAGAACTAGGTATAGGCGATGGACTTGTTCGTATATCAGTAGGATTAGAAGATGTTGAAGACCTAATTGAAGACCTTGAACAAGGCTTAGTATAACTAGTTGCCTCTAGCCCAAACATTTGGGTTGGAGGCTTATTTGTTAAAACAATGAAACTGCTAAATTTTACATTCTTCCTCCGCTTACCAGGTATGTTATCATAAGTTGAAAGTTTACTAACTTGGTAGGTGGGATATGATGGAACGAAATAAACAATTGAAAAAACTAAGTAGTAAAATAAAAGATTTTACAAACTTCGGCTACATCCTGCTTGTGTTAAGTGTATTTATGTATATCGGTATCATTATTCCTGAGGAACGATCTCCATTTCAAATTTATACAATGATGGGGGCAATCCTTGTTTTATTGTCTTTGTCTTTTACATTTTTCTTTTTAGCCATTAAATATAAAAAACAATTCGAAGAATAATAGTCCTTCACCTAATTTTGAGGTGAAGGAATTTTTTTGCAAAAAAAGGGTTTACATGGTCAGTATTTTTGGTTATAATTACCACAGTAGGAAAAAATTAATGACAAAGGGAGGTCGAGTAAAATGATGAAAGTAACAATTGATATGACAAATTCAAAAACTTCATATGGAATAATCTATTCGACCATACCGGTGATTAATTTCTAAATCAGAATGATAGTTAATCATGCCACAGGTGGAATAGTCTGCCTGTGGCTTTATTATGCCATTTAACGCCACAGGACTAGTATGCCTGTGGCGTTTTTGTGTCTTTTTTTCCTACACAGATTAAAGCAATCCGATAAAGGAGGTGATATATAATGACCATCAATCTATTCTTTTTAACAATCTCGATTTCGAAACGTCAAAAATCAATCGAAGAGTATGAACGTGAGGAAAGAGTCAATAAGCTCATGGAAGAAATGAAGGATCGCCAATATTCAATGATTCGCTTATTCTAATCTACAAAAATAAAAAGAAGAAAGGGGAATGAAGATGTTAATGAAATTATGTCCGATTGTAGCTTGGTTATCTGTGGAGAAGGATTCCACCTAACGTACTATATGACAGGAGGAGTTGTTGATGATAACGGTTCATGTGCTAATTTTTACAATTTTATTTACAAAGAAAAATAAATAGTAAAGCAATGGGAGCGCCTGTTTGGCGCTCCTTTTGGCATTGTATTGCCGTCTTATTTTTGTCAAATTTCCTTAACAAAATGTTCAAAAGTGGATAACGTTTACACAGTCAGTAAGTGATAAAGTAAAAGTAAGAAATACATCTCTTTTATGGAGGATGATGAACATGTTTATGATTGTTATGGGGATTGTCATTACGTCTGTTATTGCTATTATTATTGGAACTGAAGTCAGTGTAGAATTATAGAATAAAAAGGAAGGGTGGACTGCAAATATGCAATCCACCCTATTTTTACGTCCTTCTTTTTTCTTTTTCTGCTCGATAAAATTCATGGAACATCTTCATCAAGGCGCGTTTTTCAATGCGTGATACATAGCTTCTTGAGATGCCGAGTTCTTTAGCAATTTCACGCTGTGTTTTTTCTTTTTTCAAATCAAGTCCAAACCTACCCACAATGACTTCTTTTTCCCTTTCATCAAGTACATCGATATACTCTTTGATTTTTTCAAGCTCCATATTCAATTGGATCGTTTCAATCACGTCTTCAGTTTCCGATTTCAACACATCAATTAAGCTAATTTCATTGCCTTCTTTATCCTGACCAATTGGATCATGAAGGGAGACATCCTTTTTTGTTTTCTTTAAAGCTCGCAAATGCATTAGAATTTCATTTTCTATACATCTCGCAGCATACGTAGCCAATTTTGTTCCTTTTCCTTGTGAATAGCTTTCGATGGCCTTGATTAACCCAATAGTCCCAATCGAAATAAGATCCTCCGTGTCCTCACCAGTATTTTCGAATTTTTTAACTATATGAGCGACTAACCGTAAATTATGTTCAATTAACACATTCCGAGCATGTTCATTCCCCTCGGCCAACAATTGTAAGTATTTCTTCTCATCAGAAGATGATAACGGTTGAGGAAAAGCATTATTTTTTACATAGGATACTAAAAATAATAATTCTTTTACAAAATAGCCTAATGCTGCTAACAGTCCAGACATTCGCTCACCTCCGCATAAATCGTAGTGTATGTATGCGCATTACACTACTTTAACTAGGCAATTGCCCATTACTTAATGTTATGAGCGAGTATGCTTGCTTGTGTCTGTCCAACAGAAAAAAGCTGATGATAGTAAAAAAGACCATTCTTACTACTACATCAGCATGAAATGAAGAACTGAATTTACTTTAAAATCGTAAAGAATGGTGCAATGGCTATCGTCATTGCTAATCCAAATACAACAACGGAGCCCGGTTTATTTTTATCCTTCCAAAGGGTGACACCAAACCCGGCCGTATAGACAAACATAATTGTCATCATCACAAAAATAAAAATAGTCATTCGTTAATCCCTTATCCTTTCAAGTTTAGGTAATTTCGATTGTCGCCCGAACTCCCCGAATTTTACATCGACTGTAACGCTTATGTCTGCGTCAGGATACGATTTCATCCAATCATAGTTCTCCCATTGTGGAATGGTTAAAAAATGCTTTCTTGCTACAAGGGAAAAGCCAAAGGGATCTGCTTTAAATTCTTCCTGCGTCCGTTTAATAAAGTCATTTATTCTTTTTTCAAGGCCATTAATGATGTGCTCCTTTAATTCATTTCTCTTATCCTCTTCGTTTGCATAGTTAACCATGCTGTGGTCTGTTAAAATATCAGCATTTAAAGGAAGGTTAACCATTATTTTTGGTGCGGGTCTCGATACATCTACAGTTACATCTGGCTCTTTTAATTGAGTAAAACGCGCGGTTATCCAGTAATTTTTCATAAAGGGATCAGGCATAGAGACCAAAAAGCTTGGTTTTTCCATCCATTTATTTAACATTATGGTTATACGCGTTTCTTGCACAGATAGTTTCCCAATCATTTGTCCCTCTTTAAAGACTGCAGAACCAAGGAATTGAGCTGGATTTGTTTTTCCCGTTACCTTCATATTCCCCGCAAGTAAATACTCATCCTCGTTTTTCTTAGCTGTATTTTCGTCCTGGTCGGTCGTTGCATAGGCAGAGATAAATAAATCTGCATCTGCTTCAATAATTCTAAAAAGATTGTGAATTTCGGAATTTGGAATAAAACCAATACTAGTTGCATTTTTAAAAATGGTTTCAAAATATTCATGCCTTCTCGTTTCAAGTTTTGGTTTATTATTTTCAATAAATGTACTAGCCTTCTCCTTTGTGACGATAATTTTTGAATCACGTCTTACTTCACGATCCTTTGTAGCATCATAGAAATAGCGAATAAAATCTTTATCCCTCGCCAATTCCTCTGAAACGACAAAGAAATCCAAAATATCATACGTAATAGGTTTCGCAATTACGGCATTTGCCAAGTTTTGAGACTGAATAAAACTTGATGCTTTGAGTGAGATAATTTCATGTGCTGGTTCATTACTTCCACCGCCAACTAGTGTTGACCCAGCCTCTGGATTGGAGATTAAATATGTAACATATAAAAAGCCATTAACATTTGATTTATCTAGACCTATCCCAAGAACATAGGCTCTTTGATCAATTTCCTCCATATCCCAGCAACCAACTAACAAAAATACAGTAGAAAAAATCAAAGCAAATCTAATTATTTTGGCTTGTTGTTTCATGTTTCAAATCCCCTCTAAGTTTTGCTAATAGCCACATAAGAAAAGGAACAAAAAGAAACATTGGACTCATTGTATGCAATATAATCTCTCTTATTTTAAAAATGGTAAGTAGGAGCCTCAGGAGCCATACCAAAAATAACAACAATTGTTGCAATGGTTGGGGCTAAATATTCAAAGGTTTGGATCTTACAAATCCCTCCTAAAAATATGGAAATTAAATAGATATAGACAGTAAATCGAATGAATGAGGCAATAATCCAAAATGGAAAGAAAAAGGTTTCAATATTTGTTAAAAATCCAAACCGGATCAAGCGAATTAACTCTTGGTAAGGATAATCGAGCATTTTCAAACCTTCATAATCAAATGCAAATAAATAGATAAGAAATGCAAGCGTTAACTCAATTACGATAATCCCAAACGCAATCCATGTACCTTTTTTAAATGCTTTAGCGGATACAATATAAGGAGCAATTAATCCCATAAAAAAAAATTCTCCAAAAAGTGATATATGTGTTGTACTCACTTTTATGACATCTACATAACCAGGACCGAAAATTGGGAAAATGAATGCAAGGCTACTTTCTTTTAAGGCTAGAATCAGTGAGATGAATAAAGAAAATTTTATATAAAAAAGTACTAACCATGAAACAGTGCCGATATGTTCTATTCCTTTTTTTGCACAATACGCACAAACAATCATTAAAACAAAATAAATCATCAAATACGGAGTTTGTGAAAAATACATTGTACCAATGATATCCACATATATGGCTGAATCATATGTAAGTGCTAAAAAAAAAGTCAATAATAGAATACATGACAGAAATGTGCCGATATATTTTCCAAATAAACGAAGGATGACATCATGCAAATTTTTATTTTTATATGCCGTTATGACTTTGATCGTCAAATAAATTGGAATAATCGATACTAATCCAATCACAAGAGGTGCCATCCAATAAGCATTACTAAGGGACCTTACCAAAATGATTGGTGTGTCATCAGAGAGTTTCACACCAATTACTAATATCACTATTGCAACGTATTCTCTTATTCCAATTTTTCCTCTTGATTGCTCCATAGTCTATTCCTCTGCCTTTTTTATGACGTCCTTTGGTTTAAGATATCCGGGGCGAACTGTTTCGTTTTTGAGTATTTTTCTAATAATTGTATCTCCAGAAGAAATGTACTTAGGTGACATTGGAGATAAGTAAGGAACCCCAAATGATTTTAAGGAAACCATATAAATGATTCCAACTGTAAACAAGGCTGTCATCCCATAAATACCAAAAACACCAGCCGAGAAAATAAAACCAAATCGTATGATTCTTATTGCAAAATTCATGCTTACATCGCTAAGTGTAAATGAACAAAGTCCACTTAAGGCAACCACAATAACAACGATAGGACTGACAATATTTGCTTGAACTGCTGCTTGACCTAAAATTAACGCTCCAACAATGCCGATTGTCGGTCCAATTGTATTAGGGACTCGAAGTCCAGCTTCTCTTATCAACTCAAAGGCAATTTCCATCATTAGTATTTCGATAAGAACCGGGAAAGGAACTTTTTCACGGGTCGCGGAAATAGCTAATAAAAGATCAGTCGGAACCATTTCTGAATGATAAAGTGTAATTGAAACATAAATTGCAGATCCAAAAACGGTAATAAACAATGCACATACACGTAGTAAACGAGTGAAATTTCCGAATACATATCGTAAATAATGATCCTCAGGGTTATGGATAAAGGACCAAAAGGTGGTTGGGAGTATTAAGGCAGAAGGTGAGTTATTCATGATTAAAACGACATATCCATCCTCTAAAAAGGAGGAAGCACGATCAGGTCTCTCCGTATATAAAATGCTAGGAAAGATAGATCTTGGCCTTTCTTCAATGTATTGTTCCAAAAGTGAGAGGTTTTGAATGGCGTCGACATCTAAAGAACTGACTCTTTCTTTGATATTATTTATCAATTTTTCGTTGGCAAGATCCTTTAAATAAAGGATATACAGTTCGTTATTTGACCGTTTTGAAATCGTTATATTCTCGACAATTAAATTTTCATTCCGGATCTTTTTTCGTACTAAAGAAATGTTTGTATCTGCACTCTCATTAAAAGCTTCCTTTGGGCCTTTAAGGACAACCTCATTTTCTGCTTTTTCTACCGATCTACTTTGGAAATTTGCCGTTCCGATTACATACGCTTTTTTCTCGTCATCAATGAGTAAAACTGTATTTCCTTGATTAGCACTGTTAACTATATCTTTTATCTGTTGAACCTGTGTGAGTGATTGAACTTGGATAATGTTTTGAACTTCTTTTCCTGGATCTTCATTTAGTAACAGTGGATTAAGGATATGCTCACTAATCATGTCAACATCAGAGATTGTTGAAATAAACAGGATGGCTGCGTTTTTATTTAGACCGTTTATGGTGAAATTATGGATCTTTACATCATTGTTTTCCGGTATAGAATATATTTCCTTTAAGATTTGGATGTTTTTCTCGAGGTCTCGGTTTATTTCCTGACTTTTTCTTGCAATCTCTTCTGCATTGGATTTTTCAGGAAAGTTCTCAGGATTTTGCTTGGGCTGTTTAAATTTTTCTATATAATTTTGAATTGGTTTCTTTTTCATTACAGACAGCTCCGGTTTTTCCTAAGTTTGCCACCAAAGGTGGAATTTAATGCAAATAAAGAAAAAAGCCGGGAATTAGCTAAAAAGTGTCCAAAATGATAGAAGTTTTGTAAAAATCCATTTATAATGAATGGTGTGAATTATTTAGTGAGTCTAAATAATTAAGAAGGGGGAAATAATTGTGAGCACACGTACATATGAACAAAAATGGGATTTAGATGTGTTTTTTGAAGGTGGAAGCAGTTCGCATGTCTTTCATTCATTTTTGGATGAATTACATAAGGAACTAACTGAGTTCAGTGCGCTGGTAAATCAATTTCAAATACCAACCAAAGTAAATGATAAAGAAGGATTATTAAGTATTTTAAATGCTTTTCAATCTTCTTTTAAAAAGCTTCGTCAAGCGGGGGCGTTTGTGAGCTGTTTGACAGCACAGGATACAACTGATCGTGGAGCTACCCTTTTACAGGGAAAAATAACTCAGCTAAGTAGCGAGTTTCAATCGATCTTAACGGCTTTTGATCAAAAGCTTGTTGCAATAGAGCAGTCTGTCTGGGAACAACTTTTATCAGAGGAGCCATTAAATGAACTTTCTTATGTATTAGAAGAAAGAAGAACTAGAGCAAAAGAAAAACTTGCTTTAGAACAGGAAAGTTTAATTAATACTTTAGGTGTTGATGGCTACCATGCATGGGGTCAGCTTTATAATATGGTCGTTGGTAACATTAAGATTCCATTTGAAGAAAATGGTGAGGCAAAACAGTTTTCAGTCGGTCAAGCATTTAACAAGTTTTCAAGTTCTGATCGAGATGTGAGACAATCAATGTTTACTTCATGGGAGAAAGCCTGGGAAGAACATTCAGACTATATTGGTGAAGCATTAAATCATCTTGGTGGGTTCCGATTAAATGTGTATAAAGCACGTGGTTGGGAAAATGTTCTCGATGAGCCGCTTGATATTAATAGAATGTCTAAGGAAACGCTTGAAACGATGTGGGCTGTTATAACTGAGAATAAAGCTCCTTTTGTAGAATATTTAAACCGCAAAGCACAGCTATTAGGTGTTGAAAGGCTAAGCTGGTATGACCTTGATGCGCCTGTTGGGAAAACAGAAAGTAAGGTGTCGTATCAAGAGGGTGCCGAATTCATTTTAGAACAATTTAGTAAATTTGGTTCTAAGCTTACTGAGTTTACACAAAAAGCATTTGAAGATAGCTGGATTGAGGCAGAGGATCGCCCAGGAAAACGTCCAGGTGGATTTTGCACAAGCTTTCCTGAAAGCGACCAATCAAGAATCTTTATGACATTCTCAGGAACTCCTTCAAATGTGTCAACTCTTGCTCATGAGCTTGGTCATGCGTTCCATCAGCATGCAATGGCAGGTGTTCATACATTAAATCGTAGCTACGCGATGAATGTGGCGGAAACTGCATCAACCTTTGCGGAAATGATAGTCGCAGATGCATCTGTAAAAAACGCTAAGTCCGAAGAGGAAAAAATTGCTCTATTAGAGGATAAAATTCAAAGAAGTGTTGCCTTCTATATGAATATACACGCTCGTTTCTTATTTGAGACAAGATTTTACGAGGAGCGTAAACAAGGAATTGTAAGTACAGAGCGACTTAATGAATTAATGCTTGAAGCACAGAAGGAAGCCTATTGTGGGGCACTTGATGAATATCACCCACAATTCTGGGCATCCAAAATGCATTTCTATATTACTGGCGTCCCTTTTTACAACTTCCCATATACCTTTGGATATTTATTCTCTTTAGGAATCTATGCAAAGGCATTAGAAGAGGGAACAGATTATGAAGAGAAGTACATCGCATTATTAAAGGATACGGCTAGCATGAAAGTGGAAGACCTTGCTGCAAAACACTTAGGTGTTGATTTAACGAAACGTGATTTCTGGGAAAAAGCAGTGAAGCTTTCCAATAAAGATGTCGAAGAATTTTTAGAACTTACTAACTAAGAGAAGGGTAATGCGCTTACAGCTCGACAAATAAAACAAAACACCTATCTGCGTTAAAGTGGATAGGTGTTTGTTATGTTATACTTTCTTTAATTTAAATGTACCAACCATCAGGAAGGAAAGTATGATGATGAGGTAAATGAAAAATTGTGGAGATACATATGGGATTGCTAAGAAGCTAAGTGTCAATAGACAGCCAGCTGCTGTTATTGGTAAGCCAACAAAGAAGCCTTTATTGTCGCTAATATTGAATTTGGCTAATCGAAATGCCCCACATCCGATATAAAAAACAGTAAAAAACATGCCTGGAGCTCCGAATTCTTGGATTATACCCTGGTATAAAAGAAGCGCAGGTGCGACTCCAAATGAAATAATATCGCACATCGAATCAAGCTGTTTTCCGAGTTCTGATTCGATATGAAATTTTCTTGCAACCATTCCATCAAAACGATCAGCAAGTGCAGCTAAAAAGATAAGTAAGAGGCCTAATCTAAGTTCATTTTTTAGAACAAATAATATGGAAAACCCACCTAAGCTAAGGTTAATCAGTGTTAGAATATTAGCGGTATGAGCTTTAAGCTTCTTTAAGGTTGAATCTAAATAGTCCAATAAAAACATTTCTTCACTCCTTCCTTGAAAAGTCTTTGTAATAGAAGTCAAAAATAAATAAAATAGAATAGTATTGCTGTAATAATCTTATTTTATTCGTTCAAAAGTGTATAGTAAAGAGAAATTGTAATTTTTAGGGGGAATATGATTTGCAGAAATGGCTTTATCGTTTCTTAATTGAATTAACTAATCATCGTCTTTCATCGGCGATTTTAAAAAAATTTTCACAATCAAGAGTTAGTGCTATACTTATTCCGAGTTATGCGAAAATATACAATATTAACCAAGCTGAAATGGAAAAAAGTTTAACTGATTTCCCAACCCTTCATGACCTTTTTGTTAGACAGTTGAAAAAGAATAGCAGGCAAATTGATCAAAAAGAAAATACGGTAATCAGCCCTGTTGATGGTGTTATTGAAGATACAGGTATTATCACTTCAAACAAGGAAATGATTGTAAAAAACAAACATTATTCAATTCGAGAAATGCTTGGTGATGAAGATTCACTTGCCAAATACATAGGTGGTACCTTCATTATTCTTTATTTAAGTCCAAGCCATTATCATCGAATTCATTGTCCAATTTCTGGAGTCATCACAAAGCAATGGGAATTGGGAAGTAAATCGTATCCGGTCAATCGATTCGGGTTAAAATATGGAAAAGACCCGTTATCCAAGAATTTTAGAAAAATAACCGAAATACGTACAAATGACTCATATGTTGCTGTGGTCAAGGTAGGGGCCATGTTTGTTAATAGTATAGAAACAACCCATACTAGTGATTCTGTGAAAAAAGGGGAAGAAATTGCGTATTTTTCGTTCGGTTCAACGGTTATTCTATTATTTGAAAAAGAAAGTTTTACGTTTAAACCTGAAATTCGTTCATCTACAAATATTAAAGTAGGTGAAGTCTTAGGTACTTTAAATTAAGAAAAACACAAGGCGCCTGGAGCTAAATATTATCTAAAGAAAAAAAGAGCCTTTAGCGGCTCTTTTACAAAATCATATTTTATGATATATTTCTAATTCTATGTCCTAATGATCTGCGCATAATTTCGGTTTCAATAAGGTGAATAAAATCAGGACTAAGCTTTAATTTTATTGCTTTAAAATAAGATTCAATTAACAAGTCATCTGATAATTTTCTCATAGCTTTGAGCCAATAGTTGGCTATTCACCTCCTAAAGATTTTTAAGCGTAATCGTTCTATTTGATTTCTAGTTGTCATATATTAATACGTTGCTCTTAGTTAGTAATTTAACTGTATCACGAAAAAAATAATAGAACAACCGTTCTGTTATCCACAGGAAATGGTGGATAACCTGTGGGTATTTTGTTTATAAAATTTGGGAATCTATGTATATCAATGTGTAAAATGTGTATAAGTTTATCCACATGTGTTGAAATTTACTGACATTTGTCGAAAACTTTTTATTTTTACTATAAAAATTACAATTCGTGACGGGATTTGACGTAATAGTTTTTGTGAAAATCACTCTATTCCGTTATGATAGGATAGGTTATATTAGGAAGAAGTCCGGTGAGGTGTAAACATATTGTTAAAAAATTTTTTACCAAATGAACATGTGAAATCCGTTTTGGAGATTTCACCAAGCAAGCTTAAGGAGCTTGGAATTAAAGGGGTCATTACCGATTTAGATAATACATTAGTTGAATGGGACCGTCCAAGTGCAACACCAGAACTTGTTGAATGGTTTAAAGACCTAAAGAAACATGGAATCACTGTTACAATTGCTTCAAATAATCAGGAGAAAAGAGTAAAAGATTTTGCAGATCCACTAGGTATCGCGTTTATATACAGGGCAAGAAAACCGATGATACAAGCCTTTAAACGTGCAATAAGGGAAATGAATTTACAAAAAGATGAGGTTGTTGTAATCGGTGACCAGCTTCTCACCGATGTTTTAGGCGGTAACCGCTGCGGTTTACATACTATTCTCGTTGTCCCTGTTGCGCAAACAGATGGATTTTTTACAAAGTTTAATCGCTTTGTTGAAAGAAGAATTTTGACTTGGATGAAGCGTCGCGGAATGCTTTATTGGGAGGATTAATAGAGTGGAACAAGAAAAGATTAGCTGTATTGGCTGTGGAGTTGAAATCCAAACGGCTGACAAAACAAAATTAGGATATGCACCACCTTCTGCTTTAGAAAAGGATAAAGTCATTTGCCAACGATGTTTTAAATTAAAGCATTATAATGAAGTACAAGATGTTTCGTTAACAGATGATGACTTTTTAAAAATCCTGCACGGGATTGGCTCTACCGATGCATTGATCGTAAAAATTGTTGATATTTTCGATTTTAATGGTAGTTGGTTACCTGGCCTTCATCGTTTTGTAGGAAACAAAAATATATTATTAGTCGGTAATAAAGTAGATTTGTTACCAAAATCGGTGAAACCAAAAAAACTAATTAATTGGATGAAAGGATCAGCCCGAGAATTAGGACTGAAACCTGTTGATGTTTTTTTAATTAGTGCGGAAAAAGGTAGTGGAATTAAAGAGGTTGCCGATGCCATTGAGCATTATCGCGAAGGAAAAGATGTATATGTAGTAGGTTGCACGAATGTCGGGAAATCAACATTCATCAACCGTCTTATTAAGGAATTCAGTGGAGAGAAGGAGGACATTATTACGACCTCACACTTCCCTGGAACAACATTAGATATCATTGATATTCCACTTGATGAAGAGCATTCCTTATATGACACTCCAGGAATTATTAATCATCATCAAATGGCACATTTTGTTTCAAAACAGGACCTGAAGGTAATCACTCCTAAAAAAGAAATCAAACCAAAAGTTTTTCAATTAAATGAACAACAAACCTTGTTCTTTGGTGGATTAGCTCGGTTTGATTTTGTAAGTGGGGACAGGCAGTCATTTGTTTGCCATTTCTCAAATTTGCTGGATATTCATCGAACCAAGCTTGAAAAAGCAGACGAATTATATAAAAATCATAAAGGTGAGCTGTTACAGCCGCCAGGACTAAACGAACTAGATGAATTTCCGCCACTAGTTGCCCATGAATTTATGATCAAAGAAGCAAAAACAGATGTTGTCTTCTCTGGATTAGGCTGGGTAACGATTAACGAGCCACATACGAAAATTGTCGCCCATGTTCCAAAAGGCGTGGGAGTTCTAGTAAGAAAGTCGTTAATCTAATATTACAAAAAAGATAAAAATAAATCGTTACGGGTGAGGAAATGGAAAAGGTTTACGGTGTAATCGGAAGTCCCATCTCACATTCAATGTCACCAAAGATGCATAATGATCTCTTTGAACATTATAAGCTTGAGGCAAGATACCATGCTTTTCATGTTGCTCCTGGGGGAGTAAAGGCCGCAATTGAGGGGATAAAAGCACTTGGGATATCCGGCATCAATGTCACAATTCCTCATAAAATTGATGTCATTGAATATTTAGATGAAGTGGAAGAGGTTGCCGCAAATATTGGGGCAGTAAATACGATTGTCAATGAGAACGGGAAATTAGTTGGCTATAATACGGATGGAAATGGATTTATCCGTTCATTAAACCAAGTGATTAGTTTTGAAGAATTATGTTCTTCAAAAGTATTAATAATCGGTGCTGGTGGTGCAGCCAGAGGTATTTTTATTTCATTGGCAGCTATGGGAGTGAAAAACATAGATATTGTTAATCGCACGATTGGTCGAGCGAAAGCGATCATTGATGATTGTAAATATGAGGTTGATTCGCATGCATTGGGATTTGCTGAGACAAAAAGCGATATAGGGAAATATCAAGTGATTGTCAATACGACTTCTGTTGGAATGCATCCGAATGTAGAAGATATGCCAATTTCAGTTGAAAACATCGCTCCAAAAACCATAGTAAGTGATATTATTTATAATCCATTTGAAACGAAACTCCTGCAAGAAGCTGCAAAACGTGGTGCTATTACTCAAAATGGAATTGGAATGTTTGTTTATCAAGGTGCCCTAGCATTTGAAAAATGGACAGGAATATTTCCGGATACAGACAGAATGGAAAGACTAGTAACAAGGCTATTAGGAGGAAAGACATGCTGACAGGAAAACAAAAACGATTTTTGCGCTCGAAAGCTCATCATTTAGATCCAATTTTTCAAGTAGGAAAAGGCGGGGTAAATGATAATATGATTAAACAAATAAGTGAGGCTCTTGAAGCTCGTGAGCTATTAAAGGTGAGTGTCTTGCAAAACTGTGAGGACGACCGGGATACAGTAGCCGAAAGTTTGAGTAAAGGTGCAAAAGCTGAATTGGTTCAAATTATTGGAAATACGATTGTGCTATACAAAGAGTCGAAGGAAAACAAGCAATTAGAACTACCAAAATCTAAGTAAGTATTCAAAAAGAGGATAAAAAGGACCACGTCGACAAGAACGCCACGTCCGCATGTCTTGTCGACACTAGCACGTTCTGTGTGTCGAGATTTCAAGGCGGCGAAGCTTTGAGTACCGGAGTGTATGTATTTAATACATGTGGAAGTGAAAGCAAGCCAACGCAGAAATTCGATGTGTCATTTTTGTCCGACGTGGAGGGAACCATGAAGTGAACCATATCGGAATCATAGGTGGTACATTTGATCCGCCCCATATTGGTCATCTATTCATTGCATCGGAGGTATTAACAAGGTTAAATCTTTCGGAAGTCTGGTTTATGCCGAACCGTATCCCTCCACATAAAGAGCGTAAAAGCTATGTAACCGATGAGGAGCGGGTTGAAATGCTTTCTCTTGCCATTTCAGATCAGCAGAAATTCAAATTACAGTTGATTGAACTGGAAAGAGAAGGACCCTCCTATACATACGACACAATCAAATTATTACGTGAAAAATATGAAGGTACAAAGTTTTATTTTATTATTGGTGGAGATATGGTCGAATATTTGCCGCATTGGCATAAAATTGATGAACTTGTTGAGCTGCTTACATTCATTGGGGTAACAAGACCGGGTTATTCATTGCAGACCCAATATCCGATCACTGAAATAGATATTCCACAATTAGATATCTCTTCTTCCATGATCCGAAAGAGACTATCAGAAAAAGGAAATACAATGTATTTACTTCCTGAAAAAGTACGAAACTATATAGAGGAGAAACATTTATATGGAACGTAAGAAGGCTCTAAAGATAGTCGAAGAACAGTTAACCGAGCATCGTTATCAGCATACACTGGGTGTGATGGAAACAGCGATTGAACTTTCAAAACGCTTTAATGCTGATGAAAAAAAGGCCGAAACAGCTGCCATTTTTCATGATTATGCAAAGTTTAGACCAAAGGATGAGATGAAACAAATCATCATCGATCAACACATGCCTTCCGATTTATTGATCCATAATACAGAACTTTGGCATGCACCGGTGGGAGCCTATCTTGTAAAAACTGAGGTAGGGATTGAGGATGAAGAAATTCTAGGTGCAATCCGTTACCATACATCTGGACGAGAAAAAATGACACTGCTTGAAAAGGTTATTTTTGTTGCGGATTATATTGAACCAGGAAGACATTTTCCAGGTGTTGAAGAGGGTCGAGAACTTGCAAAGCAGAATTTAGATAATGCCCTTATTTATGCTTTACGTAACACCATCATGTTTTTAGCTAAAAAAAATCAAGCAATCTATCCTGATACATTAAAGACATTTAACTCTTTAATTTTTGAGAAAAAGGGGGAAATCAAAGGTGAATGAAAGAGACATTTTAACATTTGCAGTTGAAGCAGCTGACGATAAGCGCGCAGAAAATATTATTGCATTGAATATGAAGGGGTTATCGCTTGTAGCCGATTATTTTCTTATTTGCCACGGGAATTCTGAAAAACAGGTGCAAGCAATAGCTCGTGAAATTAAAGACAAAGCCGATGAACATGGTATTCATGTTAAGCGTCTTGAGGGTTTTGATGAAGCAAGATGGGTTCTTGTTGACTTAGGTGATGTCATTGCTCACGTATTCCATAAAGACGAACGCACCTATTATAATTTAGAACGTCTATGGGGAGATGCGCCAACGGAAAATATTGAAGACGTGCTAAGTTTATGAGCTATGGAGAATTTGCCTATATCTATGATGAGCTGATGCGTGATGTAGATTATGAGCAATGGATAACATTCTTTAAGGAAAAAATAACAGAGTTCAATAAAGCTAGTGGCCTCCGAGTTCTTGATATTGGCTGTGGAACGGGAGAAATTGCAATTAGACTTGCGCAAGAAGGCTTTGAGGTTGTCGGGATTGATCTTTCAGAAGAGATGCTGACGGTAGCCAACCACAAAGCAATGGAAGCGGGAGTGAAGGTCGAATTTTACCAGCAGAACATGATTGATATCTCTGGATTTGACCCGTTTGATGTTATTGTGATTTTCTGCGATTCACTAAATTACTTGAACACGGCCGAAGATGTTCAAAAAACCTTTAAAAATGTGTTTCAGCTTTTGAAAGATGAGGGATTATTTCTATTCGATGTCCATTCAGTTTATAAAATGGATTTCATTTTTATGAATGGACCGTTTGTGAGCGTTGATGATGAGGTTAGTTTTATTTGGAATTGTTTTAGTGGGGAAAATCCTCATAGTGTCGAACATGAACTATCCTTTTTTGTGAAAAATGAACATAATGGGGATTACACGAGGTTTGATGAGTTTCACAAACAACGAACCTTTCCAGTTGAAACGTATCAAAGCTTGCTTGAAGAAACTGGTTTTAAAGTAAAAGATATTAAAGCTGATTTTACAAATTCCGTTCAGGATACTTCTGAAAGAATCTTATTAACCGTAAAGAAATAAAGGGTCAGACAAAATAATGTCTGCCCTCCTTTTATTTTAAAATTTTAAAAAATGCTATTCCTATTTGAATAGTAAAGTGATATATTTATCGGGATGGGGTTTCGTTAAATTGTTCACCCACCTCTGAAATATCCTCATCAAATTTTCTATGGGTACTCCTAAATACTTCTTCAAATAATTCACCAATATGTTCTTCCATTGCATTAATTCCTTCTCCAGTGATACCGCCTTTTACACACACTTTTTCCTGGAGTGTGGGCAATGTATAAATTTCCTTTTCAAGTAGTTTTCCCATTCCAATAATCATTTCACTTGCTAGCTTTGTTGCTTGCTCCTCAGTGATTTTTGTTTCTTTCACCGCTGCATCTACAAAACGTCTTAACAAATAAGTAAAGAACGCAGGACCGCAACTAACAATATCTGATGCAACCCTTGTTATTTCATGATTTATATGAACGGGAGTGGAAATTTGTTCAAAAAGGAATTCTAAATAATCCTTATACCTTGTGCTAATGCTCCTGCCAAAAGTAAATAAGGAAACACCAGTAAGTGCGCGGTTCGTAATACTCGGAATAACCCGTGCAACCTGACAGTTCACTAGTGATTCAAGCTGTTCAATAGAAATCGGACTAGTTATAGAAACAATACATTTATTATTTGTTAAGGAAGAAGATAATTGGTGTAAAAGGGGGTAGATCTCTAATGGCTTCACACAAATAAATATTAAATCGCAAGCCTTTACAACCTCCTTATTGGTTGCTGCAACCGTAATATCTGGTAAGGAGTTCTTAATGGCTATTGCTTTTTCAATTGTACGATTTGTAATGGTTAATTTTGAAGGCGGAACAGCAAGAGATTCTACAAAGGATTCTATTAAAATCTTCCCCATATTTCCTGTACCGATAAACCCTATATTCAAGTTCGTCCCTCCTTTACAGACTATTCTCCTAACACAATATGTATTTTCATTCCAAAATATGAATAACAATTTAACATTATTCATCAGGGGGGGTAACCCCCGCTGAATAATGTTAAAGCCTCCGGCGAATGCCACAGATTTTTAAAGAGAAATTTTCGAGCTGTAAGATCAAAGACT
>NZ_JBALOX010000007.1:28892-33042 GCF_036965165.1 Bacillus sp. JJ1521
AATCATGAATTTTAAAGATAAAAAAATAAAATTAATATTTATGATCTGTGGAATTTGTCTTGTTATCTTTATCGTGTTCTATCAAATTTTCGGACATGAAACAAATGCAGAGCCGGACATTGAAGAAAATGAGCTGATGCTTGAACCAGTTGTTGAAGATGAACCCGTTGTGGAAGAGGCTGTTAAGGTCATTCTTGTGGACATAAAGGGGGCAATACATAATGAGGGTGTGTTTGAGGCTAAAGAAGGAATGAGGGTCAAGGATGTTGTTGAAATGGCTGGAGGGTTTACTGAAGATGCAGAACATAAGCAAGTAAATTTAGCCCAGCGGGTGGAGGATGAAATGGTCATTTATGTTCCGCGTATTGGTGAGGAGATCGAAATCGAGACAAGCAGTCAATTGCAAAAGAATGATGGGAAGGTATCGCTTAACAAGGGGACCCAGGCAGAACTTGAAACATTAACAGGTATTGGACCATCGAAGGCAGCTGCGATTATTGCCTACCGGGAAGAAAATGGACCTTTTAAACAACTTGAGGATCTTCTTCAAGTGAGTGGAATTGGCGAAAAATCCTTCGAGAAGATTAAGGAGCAGATTAAATTGAATTGACGACATATGCTGTTAACCGATAAAATAATTGTAAGATTTTGTTGAAGGGATGGGGGAAGTTTTGAATCGTATCAAATGGGATCAATATTTTATGGCTCAAAGTCATTTACTTGCTCTAAGAAGTACATGTACAAGATTAACGGTTGGAGCGACTATAGTTCGAGATAAGCGAATTATTGCAGGGGGGTATAACGGGTCTGTTTCAGGCGGTACACATTGCATTGATGAGGGATGCTACGTGGTTGACAATCATTGTATAAGAACCGTACATGCTGAGATGAATGCCTTATTGCAGTGCGCAAAATTCGGAGTTCCAACAGATAATGCAGAAATTTATGTAACGCATTTTCCTTGTCTCCAATGCACAAAAGCAATAATCCAGGCAGGAATCAAAGTTGTTTATTACGCGGAGGATTATAAAAATCATCCATACGCGATTGAACTTTATGAGAAATCAAATGTAATGGTTCAGAAGGTTCCCCTCCATGAAATGGTGATTGACTTAAAATCAAAAGAGAAATTAGAATTTGTCAATGAATTAATTGAGAAATTAACGGTTACAGGTGCGGAAGACAAGGAGATAAAGGCATTGCATGAACAAGCTGCTACACTTTTTTCAAATATCGGTTAATTTTATCAGAAAATATGGGGACTATTTACAAGGGAAGCTTGTCTATCTCGCTTTCTTTTCGGTATTAGGAATACTAGTCCCTCATACCTCTTTTTCTTGGTTTAGCATTCTTCTCACACTACTCTTATTAGGTTTTATCATTTTCCGCCACCATTTTTCTCTCGTTGTCCTCAGCATTATAACTCTGCTTTCCTTCATGTGTTTGTTCATCCTCGTTGACTCAAAAAATCAAACTAAACTAACACCTACGACAACTACAATAAAGGCCGAAATAGTAGCAACACCTGATATCAATGGTGATAGACTTTCCGTCACTGTAAACACTTTAAACGATGAAAAGCTACTGTTGGTTTATTACATCGAAACCGAAATTGAAAAAATTCAACTTAGTAAATCAGTACAAATGGGGTTAGTGTGTAACTTAAATGGAACTGTCAAAAAACCACAGGTTTCAAGAAACCCACATTCATTTGATTATCAGGAATATTTGTATTATCAAAAAATCCACTGGATCTTTGAGGCAAACACTTTAACTCCCGAAAAATGTTTTTCACAGGAACAGTGGTCATTGGGGCGATGGCTTTTAAAAATTCGTGAAGCTGGAATTCATCAAATCGATTCTCATTTTGAAGGGTCAACCGCCGGGATTATCCAAGCCTTAATTTATGGAGACAGAACAAATATAGAGACTGATATTGTAAATTCCTATCAATCACTTGGCTTGATCCATCTATTAGCTATTTCGGGGCTTCATGTAAGTCTTATGACAGGGATGTTTTATTTTTTATGTATTCGATTTGGGGTAACACGTGAGACTACCGCCATTCTTCTCCTATGTTTACTGCCAGCATATATCATCATTGCTGGGGGCTCTCCTTCTGTTATTCGCTCTGTGCTGATGTGTATGCTATTGCTCTCAACGATTATGTGGTGGAAGAAGAGTAGCATGCTTGATGTGATAAGTTTTGTTTGTATTTGTATGCTTGCGTTTAATCCGTATTATTTAATAAACATTGGTTTTCAATTATCCTTCATGGTTAGTGCATCTTTGATTCTATCCTCTAGAGCAATATTTAAACACTATCCCAATACATTTGCTTCCTTATTCGCAGTTTCATTTTTATCGCAAATAACCTCATTGCCCATTTTACTATTTCACTTTTTTGAGTTTTCGTTGTTAAGCTTACCCCTGAATATGCTGTACGTTCCTTTATATTCAGTAATTATTTTGCCGTTTGCTCTGTTCACAGTGTTTTTATTAGGAATATTTGAGCCGCTCGGCAAACTTTTTGCTGCTGTCTTATCTTGGATGATGGAAATATTAAATCAAGCCACAGTTTGGGCCTCGNNCTTATGATTTTGTACTGTGGAGCCATTTTTTATTTTTTAATTTATTGGGAGAAGAAAAAAGTCATTATTCAACGGGCACTTCTTGTGCCAATAGGGGTTTTATTTCTTCATGTAATCCTGCCATACATTAATCCATATGGAGAAGTCGCGATGATCGATGTTGGGCAAGGGGATAGTATCTTTATTGAACTCCCGTATCGAAAAGGAACTTATTTGATTGATACAGGGGGAACGATTCAATTTGAACGGGAAGAGTGGAGAAAAAGAAGGAAAGAATTTTCAACTGCAGATATCATTATCCCCTTTTTAAAATCTAAAGGAATACGCAGCATAGACAAGCTTATTATTACACATGGCGATCAAGATCATATCGGCGGTGCAAGAGATCTAGTTGAAAAAATAAAGATTAAGGAAATCGTCTTAGGTAAGAATAAAAAGAATACAAGCCAGGAAGAAAATCTGGTGAAAACGGCTACCAAAAAGGGAATTCATGTTCAAATAGTCGAACGTGGACAAGTGTGGAAGGAGGGTGAACACACATTTCATATACTTGCTCCGAAAGGAAATGAAACGAAGGAGAATAATAATTCCGTTGTCATTTATACGAAACTTGGTGGTCTAAACTGGTTATTTACAGGAGATATTGAAAAAGATGTGGAACTCGATCTCATCAGAACGTATAAAAATTTACGGATAGATGTATTAAAGGTAGGTCATCACGGGAGCAAAACTTCCTCAACGGAAGGTTTTGTCAAGCTTTTAAATCCTAAGGTCGCCTTAATCCCTGTCGGGGAAAGTAATAGTTTTAACCACCCGCATCCTGACGTCATAAAACATTTTAATAAAGAGAAGGTAAAAATTTACCGAACCGACAAAGATGGAGCAATTCAATATCGATATTTTAAAAATTCCGGAACCTTTATGCGCACCATTCCATAAGATACAGTAGAGAAAAGTACGAAAAAGAGACTGCACCTTAAAGGACAGTCTCTATTTTGACAGTATGTATTCTGCTGGTATTAAGCTCCGATAACCTTAATTAAAGTTGCGATAATGAAAATTGTAGCAAAGAAGCCAAATGATACAACGAATGCTACTCCAGCATCTACAACGTCATTTCGTGTGTTTTTAATATTCTTTTCAAATTCGTTCACGCCTAACCCCTCCTAAACAGTTATAGTATAGCCTAACTACCCAAAAAAATCTATATTTCATTTAAAATTTGGTTTTGTTTTACAAATAAAACAAACCGAATATGAAAACCCTTTTTCCTCTATTATCCGATACTCTTCCTTTATTAACAACACTTGTCACAAATAGTTCAAAAAACAAAGTGAATCCTAATAGTACATAAGCAAACAACTCCGTAGCGTTCCGATAACAAATATCATTACTCAACAAGTTACCCGGGGCTTGTTTGGTAGTGTTTCATATAGATTGGGAATTGGTAAAGTCCAATTCCCTTTACTTTATTCAGCGGGGGCTGAATAAAGTAAAGAGCCTCCGGCGGATGCCACAGATTTTCAAGGGAAAGTTTTCGAGCTTAAGATCAAAGACTA
>NZ_JBALOX010000007.1:33056-50437 GCF_036965165.1 Bacillus sp. JJ1521
TGGCAACGTCTTTGTGACCCACATCGTGTGGGCCTAAAAAATCTGGGCGCAAATACGCCAAAGCGCATTTGATTTTTACATATTGATAATTTATTAATTTCCCGATACGATTAAAGAGGTAAATGAAGGCTTACTGTGGAGAGGAATACGAATGAACTTAGAGCTTTGGAAAAAAATTAAGAAAAAACAATTTGCATCTGTCTATTTATTACATGGATCTGAAAACTTTTTAATCCAGGAAACAAAGGAATTGATCATTGAAAATAGCATTGAAGAGGAAGAAAAGGATTTTAATTTATCGGTGTTTGATTTAGAGGAAACACCAGTAGAGGTTGCTTTAGCTGACGCGGAAACACTTCCTTTTATGGGTGAAAGACGGCTTGTTATTTTACAAAATCCATCGTTCCTCACATCTGAGAAAAATAAGGATAAGGTCGAGCATAATGTATCGGTTCTTGAGCATTATTTAAAAAGCCCTGCACCTTTTACGATTCTTGTGTTTACTGCACCCTATGAAAAGCTTGACGAAAGAAAAAAAATCGTCAAACTTTTAAAAGCGAATGCAGAAATGTTATCTGTTAATACATTATCTGAAAAGGATTTACATAGCTGGATTTCCGATCGAGCAAAGCAGCATGAGGTTACAATTCGTCCTGCTGCGATACAAGAGCTTTTACAGGTGGCAGGGACAAATCTCATGAACATTACGCAGGAAATTGATAAAATGAGTTTATTTCTTGGGGCAAATGGTGAGATAACCGAGGAAACCGTTCAATTACTTGTGCCGCGATCATTGGAACAAAATATTTTTTCACTTATTGATAAAGTAGTTAATCGTAAACTAGATAAGGCATTACGTATCTTTTATGACCTGTTACAAAATAATGAAGAGCCAATTAAAATATTATCCTTACTCGCTACGCAGTTTAGGTTAATATTTCAGGTGAAGGAACTTTCCAGACAAGGGTACGGCCAACAACAGATTGCTGGAAACTTGAAGGTACATCCATTTCGTGTCAAGCTTGCAGGTGAACAAACTAATTTATTTACACAAGAAGAGCTTCTGGGAATTATGAATCAGCTTGCTGAAGCAGACTATGAAATGAAAAACGGTAAAATGGATAAGAAATTGATATTGGAATTATTTATTATGAAGTTGGCGAAATAGTAGAGAAAAGCGCAAGGACCCCAATTCCAGCTAAAAGCTGGCACGTCTTGTGCCAAACGCCGGAATCCTTGCCGTCCTGGCAGAGGCGACAAGCATAAGACGAGAGCTGACAGAAGGCGTTTTTTGTCTTCCGAAGTGATTGGCTTATGACCTCTAGCCGATGGAGCCTGAAACTAGACAAAGTGTAATAAAAAAAACGACTCAATTCGAGTCGTTTATTTATTGTCTGGCTCCGACGCCTAGCCCCTCGAGGTCAAATAACCTGCGTCAAGAAAAGTCAAAGAACGACTTTTATTGCCGCAGAACATTTGCTTGTCGGGGCTGAGCAAGGCGCCTGCGCTTTTCGGTATTATGCGTTAACCTCGTTAAGTTTTTTAGCTAGACGAGATTTTTGACGGTCAGCAACATTTTTATGGATAAGACCTTTACGAGCCGCTTTGTCAAGCTTAGTTGTAGCTGTAACGAATGCTGCTTTTGCATTTTCAGCGTCGTTATTCGCAACTACAGCTTCGAAGTTTTTAACAGCAGTACGCATAGCAGACTTAATAGTTGCATTATGAGCACGACGTTCATCATTTGTTTTTACACGTTTGATAGCTGATTTAATATTTGGCATACTTTCACCTCCTGCGAATATCAAGATGATCTAAAAGTTTAATCATTTTCGATATTGGAAATCCTCTTTCCATCGTCAAATGATTAGATTACATTCTTTGATACTCTGATGTTACAACAAAAGTTATTCTATCAAATTGACTGTGATAATGCAATACCAATCTATTTACCACATGATAAAAATTGCATGAACTGTATTTCATCAGGTAAAGCTATACATACTATGTGAAAAATGGAGGTATTTGGATTGGGAGAACAACTAGATTTAACCAAATATTCGGTTCGAACTGACTTAGCACTTGAAGCAAGCGCAATGGCTGTTGAGGAACGAAATAAAACTTTAAAAGAAGACCAGCAACCTGTATCAGAAATTGAAGGTGTCATCATAAAAGAAAGACAAGAAAATGGCATTATGATCTCAACTGTTGAAATTACTGATGAAGGTGCAAATTCAATCGGAAAGAAAAAAGGAAACTATTTAACATTAGAAGTACAGGGGATCCGCCAAAAAGATTCGGAGCTCCAACAAAAGGTACAAGAAGTATTTGCAAAGGAGTTTAGTCATTTCCTATCAAATCTAAATATCGGAAAGGATGCAAGCTGTCTTGTAGTGGGTTTAGGAAATTGGAATGTCACACCGGATGCACTTGGGCCAATGGCAGTTGAAAACCTGGTTATTACAAGGCATCTCTTTCAACTTCAGCCAGAAAATGTTCAGGATGGTTTTCGTTCTGTAAGTGCAATAGCACCTGGAGTAATGGGATTAACAGGAATTGAGACGAGTGACATTATTTTTGGTGTGATTGAAAAATCAAAGCCTGATTTTGTTATAGCGATAGATGCATTGGCAGCCCGTTCAGTAGAGCGTGTGAATTCAACCATTCAAATCTCGGACACTGGGATCCATCCAGGTTCTGGAGTTGGAAACAAACGAAAGGAACTGAGCAAGGAAACTTTAGGTATTCCCGTGATCGCCATTGGAATACCAACAGTAGTAGATGCTGTATCTATTACAAGTGATGCGATTGATTTTATTTTAAAACATTTTGGTAGAGAGCTAAAAGAAGGAGATAAGCCTTCACGTGCTCTAATTCCTGCTGGAATGAGCTTTGGTGAAAAAAAGGTTTTAACAGATGATGACTTACCTGGGGAGCAGGAACGAAATACATTCTTAGGAATAGTCGGGACCCTACCAGATGACGAAAAAAGAAAACTCATTCATGAAGTGTTATCGCCACTTGGTCATAATTTAATGGTTACCCCAAAAGAGGTGGATGTCTTTATTGAAGACATGGCAAATGTGATTGCGGGTGGTCTCAACACAGCATTACATGGTGAAATTGCCCAGGATAATTCAGGGGCATATACGCATTAAAAAGAAATGTGCAAGGCGCCAGCTTATCGGCGACAAGCATAAGACAAGCGCTGACAGAAGGTGCATTTTACCTAGAGCCGATGGCGCCTGGAACTAGACAACAAAAAAGAAAATGAAATCTATCAAATAAGTTCTACCAACTCAATTTTATTCATATCAATATGATAGACAAACATTGAGGAGGTAGAATATGAAGAGTTTTCGGACTCAAGGAATGATGATCTCAATTCAAGGAACTAGCCTTGTGAAAGGGATTCTATTCCTCATTTTTAGTTTTATTTTATTATTTACGATCACGGGAGCGATTGTCTCTCTTAAACCGGAGTATAGAATTAGTTCTTCTTCCATTAGCAATGTCGCAACAAATCTTTCAGGAGAAGCACTTGTTCACTTATTAGGGTATGAAAATCATTATTTTGTTCAAGGATTGCCTGAATCTACTACGAAGCCAGACTACCTAGGGGCCGTAATTAAGGTGGCAACTAATCTTACGTTGGATGACCCACGAAGCTTTTTAGGCAGAGAACTTCCTGGCTTCTCTATATTCGATGGCAAGATTCTAGTTGCGGGTGAGGGAACAAACTATACGAATATGCCAATTGAATCTCCACCGCCTTTAGATGTCTTATTAGATGAAAGGCAAGTGGCTACACAAAATGTTGAACAAGCTGAAAAACCTTCTAAACCTGTTCCACCGCCATCGATGACTACCGGTGATAAAAAGGTTGCATATATTTATCACACTCATTCTTCCGAGTCTTATTTCCCGCATTTAAAAGGAGTAGACACGTCGATCGCAGATAATGCAAGACATCCTGATGTAAATGTAACAAAAGTAGGGGAAATGCTTGGCGAAGAGTTAGAAGCACGTGGAATTGGGACAGAATTAAATACTACGAATATGGATCAATATTTAAAACAAAAAGGATACAACTGGTACCAATCCTATAAAGGGTCTGGAGAATTAATGGCCAGTGCAATGACGGGTAATAAGGATTTAAACTATTTTATTGATATACACCGGGATGCTCATCGTAAGGAGACAACCACAGTCACAATTAATGGAAAGTCGTATGCAAAAATTGCATTTATTGTGGGGACTGAAAACAAAAAACTTCAGGAAAATATTAAAATCGCATCAGATTTACATGAACTGCTGAAGAAAAATTATCCCGGTTTAAGCCGTGGGGTAATACAACAAGGCGGTCCTGGCAATAATGGTGTATATAACCAGGACAAATCCGGAAATGCGATGTTAATCGAGTTTGGTGGGGTCGATAATAATTTCGAAGAACTCCGCCGAACATCTGCAGCCATTGCAGATGTCTTAGCAGAATATTACTGGCAAGCAGAAAAAGTAAATGGGAATGAAACGAATAAAGAATAGGGAGCCATTCCAATGGTTAAATTCATGATGAAATGCTTCTTGATTGTGACTGTTCTTCTACTAGGTGTATTGATCGGGATGCAGCAAGCAAATGAAGGGATGAAGAAAATGAGGGGCTATAATGACCCCTCTCTTCAAGGTGCCTTCCATATCACTGACAATAACGGTGAAGTCGAAGCATCTGTCTTAGGGCGAAAAGTGACCAGTCACGATCTGGATCAAAAACAAAAACAACTAGAGGACGTAGAAGCATTCAACCTATTTTCTAGCATCGGTGAGAAACTTGGAAACGGGATCAGTGCTCTATTTGAAAAGATCATGATGGCTATTGGAAACGGAATCGGAAGTCTCCTCGACAAACTGTAAGTAAGGGAGTTTGCCATGAACATTTGGCAAGCTCTCTTTTTTCCTGAAGACATTAAGATTTTTCGTAATTGAATGTACTAAAATGTTTCTGTATAATCTAATCTAGTGTATTTAATATTTATAAGTAAGATATATATCATGTACGATTAAGTTACATTGTCTAGCTCCAGCGCCCAGCCCCTCGAGGTCGCTTCATCCCTCCTGCGGCGGCAACAGCCTCCTCGTCGGGCTTCCAGCGCTTGTCGGGGCTATCAAGGCGCTTGCGCTTTTCGTATCAGGAGGATTTTGAATGAACCAAGAAGAGAGACGTAATAGACAATCTAGAATCCGGAATTTTTCAATTATTGCTCATATAGACCATGGTAAATCAACATTGGCTGACCGCATTCTTGAAAAAACAAATGCGTTAACCCATCGTGAAATGAAAGAGCAATTGCTAGACTCCATGGATTTAGAAAGAGAACGCGGCATTACAATTAAACTGAATGCGGTACAATTAAAATATAAAGCGAAAGATGGAGAAGTATATACTTTCCACCTCATCGATACCCCAGGACATGTTGACTTTACGTATGAAGTTTCCCGTAGTTTAGCGGCATGTGAAGGTGCAGTACTCGTAGTAGACGCTGCACAGGGGATTGAAGCACAAACACTAGCAAATGTGTACTTAGCTTTAGACAATGACCTGGAAATTTTACCGGTTATTAATAAAATTGATCTACCAAGTGCTGATCCAGAACGGGTAAGACAAGAAATTGAAGATGTGATTGGCCTTGATGCCTCGGAAGCAGTTCTAGCATCTGCTAAAGCGGGTATAGGGATAGAAGATATCTTAGAGCAAGTTGTTGAAAAAGTTCCTTCACCACTAGGTGACCCTGAAGCGCCATTAGAGGCACTTATTTTTGATTCTGTATATGACCCATACCGAGGTGTAGTTGCCTACATTCGTATTGTTCAAGGAACGGTTAAGCCAGGAGACAAAATTAAAATGATGGCAACTGGTAAGGAATTTGAGGTAATTGAAGCAGGTGTGTTCACACCACGAGCGACTTTACAGGAAGAACTAACAGTTGGGGATGTTGGATTTTTAACAGCAGCAATCAAGCATGTTGGTGATACACGCGTTGGTGACACCATTACAAATGCTAAAAATGGCGCAGCAACGCCACTTCCTGGGTACAGACGCTTAAATCCAATGGTATTCTGTGGATTGTATCCAATTGATACAGCAAAATATAATGATTTACGTGAAGCGTTGGAAAAGCTTGAATTAAATGACGCTGCCCTTCAATTCGAACCGGAAACATCACAAGCACTAGGATTTGGTTTCCGCTGCGGTTTCTTAGGCTTACTCCATATGGAAATTATTCAAGAACGAATTGAAAGAGAATTTAAAATAGACCTAATTACAACTGCGCCAAGCGTAATTTATGATGTGTTTTTAACGGATGGAACTGATTTGAAAATCGATAACCCATCCGATATGCCAGACCCTCAAAAAATTGACAGAATAGAAGAGCCATACGTAAAAGCAACTATGATGGTGCCAAATGATTATGTCGGTGCTGTAATGGAGTTATGCCAAGGTAAGCGTGGTAACTTTATTGATATGCAATATCTTGATGAAAAGCGTGTAAGTATCGTTTATGAAATTCCACTTGCGGAAATCGTATATGATTTCTTTGACCAATTAAAATCAAGTACAAAAGGCTATGCTTCTTTTGATTATGAATTAATTGGCTACAAGACCTCCAAGCTTGTGAAGATGGATATTCTATTGAATGCTGAAAAAGTAGACGCACTTTCCTTCATTGTTCATAAGGATTCATCTTATGAGCGCGGAAAAATAATTGTAGAGAAGCTAAAGGAACTAATTCCAAGACAACAATTCGAAGTACCCATTCAGGCAGCCGTTGGACAAAAGATTATTGCACGTTCAACCATTAAGGCAATGCGTAAAAACGTGTTAGCAAAATGTTATGGTGGTGACATTTCGCGTAAACGTAAGCTTCTTGAAAAACAGAAAGAAGGTAAAAAACGAATGAAGCAGGTTGGTTCAGTCGAAGTACCTCAAGAAGCATTTATGGCAGTGCTTAAAATGGATGATAAATAGAAAAGCAGAGGCGAGTGCCCAGCGACGTACGGACTGGACTGAGCCTGTAGGAGATAAAGGAAACACGAAGAACGAAGTGATTCGATGTTGACTTATTGTACGGAGGGTGAGGGAAGTCTCGCAAGGCGCTGCGAGCCGGAGCTAGACAAATAATGTGGAAATGCCGCAGATATTTCTGCGGTTTTTTCACTTAGGAAGAAGTGATTTTTTTGGTACAAGCAGCATACCTCCACATCCCTTTTTGTGAACAAATCTGTCACTATTGTGATTTCAATAAAGTATTTCTAAAAGGGCAACCGGTTGATGAATATCTTCAATATATGGATGTTGAAATGAAAAATACAGTTGAGGCATTCACGCCGCGGGCTTTCA
This sequence comes from Bacillus sp. JJ1521, assembly GCF_036965165.1. Classification (NCBI taxonomy): domain Bacteria; kingdom Bacillati; phylum Bacillota; class Bacilli; order Caryophanales; family Bacillaceae; genus Bacillus; species Bacillus sp. JJ1521. The sequence goes on from NZ_JBALOX010000007.1 coordinate 40,453, forward strand.
AGTCTATATTTGTTGGTGGTGGAACACCTACTGTGCTTTCTGTTAACCAACTAGAAACATTCCTGTCGAGTATTAACAGATATTTAAAACCACGAAGCGAGACAATCGAATTTACCTTTGAAGCAAATCCGGGGGATCTTTCAGAAGATAAATTAAAATTAATGCTAGATTCAGGTGTCAATCGAATCAGTTTTGGTGTACAAACCTTCGATGATGAACTCCTCAAAGCAATTGGTAGAACACATCGTCGTAAGGATGTTTTTCAAACGATTGAATTGGCAAAACATGTGGGTTTTAAAAACATAAGTATTGATTTAATGTATGCTCTCCCAAATCAAACAATCGAAAGTTTTCAAGAGTCACTCGATTTAGCTCTCTCTCTTGATGTTGAGCATGTTTCTGCATACTCTCTCATTATTGAACCTAAAACCGTGTTCTATAACTTGATGCGAAAAGGAAAGCTCCATCTACCTAGTCAAGAAAACGAGGCTAAAATGTATGAAACATTAATGGCAGAAATGGAGAAGCACGGGTTCCACCAATATGAAATCAGCAATTTTTCAAAAAATGGTTTTGAAAGTCGCCATAATCTAACATATTGGAATAATGATGAATACTACGGAATCGGCGCCGGTGCCCATAGCTATGTGGCCGGGAAAAGAATATCAAATGCTGGACCAATTAAAAAATATATGACAGCCATTGACGAACATGGTTTTCCACATGTCGAAACACATTCAGTAACTTTACAAGAAAAAATGGAGGAAGAACTATTTTTAGGTTTGCGTAAAACAAAAGGAGTTTCAATCTCCCATTTTCTTGAAAAGTTTTCCGTAAATATTTTTGATGTTTTTGCAAGCCAAATTAAAGAACAAAAAGCAAAAGGTCTGCTTGAAGAAAAAGATGATTTTATTCGGCTAACACAGAATGGAAAGTTTCTTGGAAATGAAGTTTTTCAAGCATTTTTACTCTAGGTAAAATGATTGACAATGGCATTTGTATTTGGTAATTTAATTATAGAATTAGCACTCGCTAAATAAGAGTGCTAACAGAGGTGATGTTCCTTGCTAACAGATCGTCAACTATTGATTCTTCAAGTTATAATTGATGACTTTATTAGATCTGCACAGCCAGTAGGGTCAAGAACATTGTCGAAAAAAGATGGGATTGTGTTTAGCTCAGCAACTATTCGCAATGAGATGGCAGATCTAGAAGAACTAGGATTTATCGAGAAAACTCACAGTTCATCTGGTAGAGTTCCGTCCGAACTAGGTTATCGATACTATGTGGATCATTTATTATCTCCAAGCCGATTAACTCTAAAGGAAAAGCATGAGTTGAAGTCAATTTTTACCGAGAAAATTTATGAACTTGAAAAAATTGTCCAGAAATCCGCACAGATATTATCTGATCTAACAAACTATACTTCAATTGTTTTGGGTCCGGCTTTTACAGAAAATAAAGTAAAGAGACTACAAATTGTTCCAATTAACAATGAAACAGCTGTTGCGATTATCGTAACGGACAATGGACATGTGGAGAACCGTACCATATCATTTCCTGAGTCCATCGACCCTAGCGATATCGAAAAGATGGTTAACATTCTAAATGAGCGGCTTGTTGGCGTTCCACTGACTGATTTAAAAAACAAAATTTATAAAGAGGTTGCTTACCTTTTAAAAACAAATATTCGTAACTATGACACGGTCATTAATGTTTTGGACAAAACACTTACACTTCCAACGGAAGAAAAAATGTTTATTGGCGGAAAAACAAACATGTTAAGTCAACCGGAATTCCATGACATTGAAAAAGTTCGCTCATTATTATCGATGATCGAAAGTGAGCATGAATTTTCAAGACTGTTACGTACTGATAAAGCGGGTATTGATATTAAAATTGGTCATGAAAATAACAATATCGCGATAAATGATTGCAGCCTAATAACGGCAACGTATTCTATTGGCAACGAACATCTTGGGTCTATCGCCATTCTAGGACCTACAAGAATGGAGTATTCACGTGTAATTAGTTTGTTGCAGCATATGAGTCAAGATTTTTCAAAGGTCCTGACAAAACTGTATCAAATAGAATAGCAGTGGCTATATTTAGTAGAGGGTCATATGCCCCTCTAATACATATACTAGTTATGGTGCGAGACACCTTTAAGGGAGGTGAGTGTATTGGCTAACGAGAATAAAGTTGTGAAAGAAGAAATCGAAATTGAGGAAACAAATGTAGATCATGATGTGGTAGAAACGATTGAACAGGCTGAAGCAGAGTTAGTAGAAGAACAAGAAAATGATGTGAATGCCGAACTTTCGAAAGCCAATGAAAAAATTGCAGAACTTGAGGCTAAGCTAGAAGAGGCAGAAAATCGAATTTTGCGTCAGGTTGCCGACTTTGAAAACTTTAAGAGACGTGCCCGCTTAGATCAAGAAACAGCTGCTACATATAGAGCACAAAGCCTTGTGAATGATTTGTTGCCAGCTCTTGATAATTTTGAAAGAGCTCTTCAAGTTGAAGCAACAAATGATCAAGCTAAATCGATCATGCAAGGTGTAGAAATGGTATACCGCAGTATTGTGGATGCCCTGAATAAAGAAGGGGTAGAAGCAATTGAATCAGTGGGGGCTCAATTTGATCCAAATGTGCATCAAGCAGTTATGCAGGTAAGTGAGTCTGATGCAGAATCGAATGTGGTTCTAGAAGAGTTCCAAAAAGGATATAAACTTAAAGATAGAGTTTTACGACCTTCGATGGTTAAAGTAAACGAGTAACTAAAGGCTTAGTGCTTCTGCTTATCGGCGACAAGCATAAGACGAGCGCTGACAGAAGGTTCCTTTTACCTTCCGAAGCNNAGCCGATGGCGCCTGGAGCTAGACATGAATAATCTAAAGTTTTGGTTAAATTAAGGAGGAATTTTCCATGAGTAAAATCATTGGTATAGATTTAGGTACAACAAACTCATGTGTTGCTGTTATGGAGGGTGGAGAACCAAAAGTTATTCCAAACCCTGAAGGTAACCGCACAACACCATCTGTCGTTTCTTTTAAAAATGGGGAAAGACAAGTTGGTGAAGTGGCAAAACGTCAGGCAATCACAAACCCAAATACGATTATGTCCATTAAACGTCACATGGGAACAGATTACAATGTAGAGATTGAAGGCAAAAAATATACACCACAAGAAGTTTCTGCGATTCTTCTTCAATACTTTAAATCCTATGCAGAAGAATATCTTGGTGAAACAGTAACGAAAGCTGTTATCACAGTTCCAGCATACTTTAATGACGCTGAACGTCAAGCAACTAAAGATGCAGGTCGAATTGCGGGTCTTGAAGTTGAACGTATTATTAATGAGCCAACTGCAGCTGCTCTTGCATATGGTTTAGAAAAAACAGATGAAGATCAAACAATCCTTGTATATGACCTTGGTGGTGGAACATTCGACGTATCTATCCTAGAACTTGGTGATGGAGTATTCGAAGTTCTGTCAACCGCAGGTGATAATCGTCTTGGTGGGGATGACTTTGACCAAGTGGTTATCGATTATTTAGTAGAACAATTCAAAAAAGAGAATGGCATTGATCTTTCTAAAGATAAAATGGCATTACAACGTTTAAAAGATGCAGCTGAAAAAGCGAAGAAGGACTTATCGGGTGTAACTTCTACACAAATTTCTCTTCCGTTTATCACTGCAGGTGAAGCAGGACCACTTCACTTAGAAGTAAACTTAACTCGTGCAAAATTTGATGAGCTTTCAGCAGGACTTGTTGAGCGTACAATGGGACCAACTCGCCGTGCTCTTCAAGATGCAGGTCTTTCAGCTAGTGAATTGGATAAAGTAATCCTTGTTGGTGGTTCAACTCGTATTCCAGCTGTTCAAGAAGCAATTAAGAAAGAAACTGGAAAAGAACCACATAAAGGTGTTAACCCAGACGAAGTTGTTGCTTTAGGTGCAGCTATCCAAGGTGGAGTATTGACTGGTGATGTTAAAGACGTTGTTCTTTTAGATGTAACACCATTATCACTCGGTATCGAAACAATGGGTGGCGTATTTACTCGTTTAATCGATCGTAATACAACAATTCCAACAAGTAAGTCTCAAACATTCTCAACTGCTGCTGATAATCAAACAGCTGTTGATATCCATGTACTTCAAGGGGAACGTCAAATGGCAGCCGACAACAAAACATTGGGTCGTTTCCAATTAACTGATATTCCACCAGCACCACGTGGAGTACCACAAATCGAAGTAACATTTGATATCGACAAAAACGGTATCGTTAATGTTCGTGCAAAAGATCTTGGTACAAACAAAGAACAAGCTATTACAATCCAATCTTCTTCAGGCTTATCTGACGAAGAGGTTAATCGCATGGTTCGCGAGGCTGAAGAAAATGCGGAAGCAGATAAGAAGCGCAAAGAAGAGGTTGAACTTCGTAATGAAGCAGATCAATTAGTGTTCACAACCGAAAAAACACTTAAAGATCTTGAAGGCAAAGTAGATGCAGCTGAAGTTGCAAAAGCAAATGAAGCGAAAGATGCACTAAAACAAGCCATCGAGAAAAATGATCTTGAAGAAATCAAAACGAAGAAAGATGCTCTACAAGAAATCGTTCAACAGCTTTCCGTGAAATTATATGAGCAAGCACAGCAACAGGCTCAGGGTGCCCAAGGTACAGAAGGTGCCGACCAAGGCAAAAAAGACGACGATGTAGTAGACGCTGAATTCGAAGAAGTAAACGACGAAAAGTAAAGCCTTAAAAAATACAGAATTATATGCTTAAAAAGTCGAAGTCAGGCCTGTCTTGGCTTTGACTTTTTTTGTTGAAAATTAATTTTTCTCTCTTTTAATAATTAGATAATTACGAACACTGAAGTATGAAACATGTATTATTGCCTTTTCATAAAAATAAGTGATACAATATTCTTTATGTGAATGATGCGGGAGTGGATTCAATGAGTAAAAGAGATTATTATGAGGTACTCGGGGTTTCGAAAAATGCTAGCAAAGACGAAATAAAAAAAGCATATCGAAAATTATCAAAAAAATATCACCCCGATATCAACAAAGAAGCTGATGCTGCTGATAAGTTTAAAGAAATTACAGAAGCATATGATTCATTAACAGATGATAACAAGCGTGCCCATTATGACCAGTTTGGTCACACAGATCCAAACCAAGGATTTGGTGGTTTTGGCGGTGGGTCTGATTTTGGCGGCGGATTTGGTTTTGAAGATATTTTCAGTTCAATCTTTGGTGGTGGAACAAGACGAAGAGACCCAAATGCACCGCGACAAGGGGCAGATTTACAATACACAATGACCTTACAGTTTGAAGAAGCAGTATTTGGTAAAGAAACAGACATCGAAATTCCAAGAGAAGAAGAATGTTCAACTTGTCATGGATCAGGTGCAAAACCAGGTACTTCACCAGAACAATGTTCACATTGTGGCGGTTCAGGTCAAATCAATGTTGAACAGAACACTGCATTTGGAAGAATCGTGAATAGACGAGTCTGTCATCACTGTAGTGGAACTGGTAAATTTATTAAGGATAAATGTTCAACATGTAGCGGCTCTGGTAAGGTGAAAAAACGCAAGAAAATCCATGTGAAAATTCCAGCTGGTATCGATGATGGTCAACAGCTTCGCGTATCTGGCCAAGGCGAACCAGGTGTAAATGGTGGACCTCCTGGTGATTTATATGTAGTGTTCCATGTACGTTCCCATGAATTTTTCGAGCGTGATGGAGATGACATTTACTGTGAAATGCCATTAACCTTTGCCCAAGCTGCATTAGGTGATGAAGTTGAAGTACCCACCTTACATGGAAAAGTAAAACTAAAAATACCTGCTGGTACTCAAACAGGAACAAAATTCCGTCTTCGTGGCAAGGGTGTTCCGAATGTTCGTGGATATGGTCAAGGTGACCAGCATATTCACGTACGTGTCATTACCCCAACAAAGCTTACAGAAAAGCAAAAACAATTGCTCCGTGAGTTTACAGAAATAAGCGGGAATGGAGTACCAGATGAACAACATGATAATTTTTTCGCAAAAGTAAAACGAGCATTTAAAGGTGAATAACCTCGTATAGAAATGGATTGGAGTTGGTAGATATGAAATGGTCAGAAATTAGCATTCATACAACACAGGAGGCGGTGGAGCCAGTATCGAATATCCTTCACGAAGCCGGGGCAAGTGGAGTCGTTATCGAAGATCCATTCGACCTAACTAAGGAACGAGAAAATGTGTTTGGTGAAATCTACCAACTTAATCCAGATGATTACCCTAATGAAGGTGTCATCGTGAAAGCATATCTCCCTGTCAATAGCTTCCTAGGAGAAACGGTTGACGGGATAAAAGAAGCGATTAACAACCTTTTGCTTTTTGATATTGATTTGGGTCATAATAAAATCACCATAAGTGAAGTTCATGAGGAAGAATGGGCTACAGCATGGAAAAAATATTATCACCCTGTAAAAATATCGGAGAAATTCACCATCGTACCGACATGGGAAATGTATGAGCCTGTTCATAGTGATGAATTAATTATCGAGCTAGATCCTGGAATGGCATTTGGAACAGGTACACATCCGACAACTGTTATGAGTATACAAGCACTTGAGCGAACAGTAAAACAGGGAGATACAATTATCGATGTTGGGACTGGTTCTGGTGTACTAAGCATAGCTGCTGCCATGCTCGGCGCAAACTCTATAAAAGCTCTTGATTTAGACGTGGTAGCTGTCGAAAGTGCAAAACTTAATATAAAGCTAAACAAAGTGCATGAAGCAGTTACTGTTTCTCAAAATAATCTTCTTGATAATATAGAAGGACCAGTGGATCTTATTGTGGCGAATATTCTTGCTGAAATCATTGTCCGCTTTACAGACGATGCAGCGAAAATCCTAAAACCAAATGGAGCATTCATTGTATCTGGTATCATTAATACGAAAAAGCAAGAAGTGAAGGACAGTCTTGTAGCATCAGGCTTTACAATTGAGGAAGTGCTTGTCATGGAAGACTGGGTATCAATGATTGCTAGAAAGAAAAGCGAGTAAGGGATTCTCATAGGTGGTGGAATAAAAAAATGCAGCGATATTTCGTCGATCATATGAGCGAAACTGGGGCGACAATTACCGGTGAAGATGTTCATCATATAACACGAGTCATGAGAATGTCAGTTGGAGATGCCATTTTTTGTTGCTATAATGGAAAAGTAGCACGTTGTGCAATTACTGAAATTACCAATGATGTGATTTTGGCAAATGTTGTAGAATGGGTAGAGAACTCGAATGAGCTCCCTATTAAGTTATGTATTGCAAGCGGATTGCCAAAAGGGGATAAGCTTGAATATGTCATTCAAAAAGGGACGGAGCTTGGGGCATCTGAGTTTGTCCCTTTTGTTGCGGCCCGTTCAATTGTCAAATGGGATGATAAAAAAGGACAAAAAAAGGTTGAGCGCTGGGGGAAAATTGCAAAGGAAGCGGCAGAGCAATCACACCGTGCAATGGTTCCTGAAGTTAGTATACCTTTGTCTTTTAAAGAATTATTATCTTATAGTCAATCCTTTACTTATCAGGTAGTAGCTTATGAAGAGGATGCAAAGCGCGGTGAAAGTTCAAATCTAGCACGTGTATTATCACAATTGAAACACGGTGAATCCCTTTTTGTTGTGATTGGACCCGAAGGTGGTCTAACTGAAAAAGAGGTATCAACTTTAATAGAGAATGGATTTATATCCTGTAGCTTTGGTCCAAGAATTTTACGAACTGAGACAGCACCATTGTATGTTTTATCAGCGGTGTCATTTTATTTTGAATTAGCGAGGTGACAATCATGTCATTAGTTGCATTCCATACATTAGGATGTAAAGTCAATCATTATGAAACAGAAGCAATTTGGCAGCTATTTAAAGAAAATGGGTATGAGCGTGCCGATTTTGAAAGTACTGCAGATGTGTATGTTATTAATACTTGTACTGTTACAAACACAGGAGATAAAAAGAGTAGACAGGTCATACGTCGAGCAATCCGTAAGAACCCTGATGCTGTTATTTGTGTTACAGGCTGTTATGCACAAACATCACCAGCAGAAATCATGGCGATCCCAGGTGTTGATATTGTTGTAGGAACACAGGATCGAAAGAAAATGCTAGATTATATCGAGCAATACAAAGAAGAGCGCAGTCCAATTAATGGCGTAGGTAATATTATGAAAACACGTGTATATGAAGAACTAGATGTGCCTTCATTTACAGACCGTACACGTGCTTCATTAAAAATTCAAGAGGGTTGTAACAATTTTTGTACCTTCTGTATCATTCCGTGGGCGCGTGGTTTAATGCGTTCCAGGGATCCTGAAGAAGTAATTAAACAAGCACAACAGCTTGTTAATGCAGGATATAAAGAGATTGTCTTAACTGGTATCCATACAGGTGGCTATGGTGAGGATATGAAGGATTACAATCTAGCTGCCCTTTTACGTGACCTCGAATCTAAGGTAATTGGCCTTAAGAGAATTCGTATTTCTTCCATCGAAGCTAGCCAAATCACCGATGAAATTATTGAAGTACTTGATCAATCAACAAAAGTAGTAAGACATCTACACGTTCCATTACAATCTGGTTCAAACACTGTGTTAAAACGTATGAGACGTAAATACACCATGGAATTCTTTGCTGAGCGTTTAACAAAACTTCGTCAAGCATTACCGGGATTAGCGTTAACGTCTGATGTAATCGTTGGTTTTCCAGGTGAGACAGAAGAAGAGTTTATGGAAACTTATAATTTTGTAAAAGAACATAAATTCTCTGAATTACATGTTTTCCCATACTCAAAGCGTACTGGTACACCTGCAGCGAGAATGGAAGACCAAATTGATGAAGAAGTGAAGAATGAGCGTGTACACCGCCTCATTTCACTATCTGATCAATTAGCGAAGGAATATGCATCTAATTACGAAGGAGAAGTATTAGAGGTTATTCCTGAAGAGCTAGACAAGGACAATCCAAACAGTGGTTTATATATTGGTTATACGGACAACTATCTAAAAGTGAAATTCGATGCAACTGAAGATATGATTGGTAAAATCGTAAAAGTTAAAATCACGAAGGCGGGTTACCCATATAACGAAGGTCAATTTGTAAAAGTTGATACTGACCTTTCTGTTGAAGTAGAAGAAGAAGAAAGAACTACGGCGTAAGATAAAGTAATGAAAAGAAGTTAATCATTGATTAGCTTCTTTTTTTTTACACATAATATAAACATTTAAGTGCTATGCATCCTGTAGCAACAATGATATGATGTTAGAGGTACGTACAACTAAAAGTAAAAGGAGAAATACATAATGACGAATATTGCAAAAATGATTGACCATACAGCTTTAAAAGCAGACACTACGAAAGCGCAAATTGAAAAGCTTTGTGCAGAGGCAAAAGAATATGGATTTATGTCTGTTTGTGTGAATCCAACATGGGTAGAAACTGCAGCTAGTCTTTTAAAAGATTCAGAAGTGAAGGTTTGTACAGTTATCGGCTTTCCGTTAGGAGCTAGTACTACAGCTACTAAAGCATTTGAAACAAAGGATGCCATTGAAAAAGGAGCAACTGAAGTGGATATGGTTATTAATATCGGTGCCCTTAAGGATCAAAATGACGAATTTGTTGAAAATGACATCCGAGCTGTTGTGGAAGCGGCAAAAGGCAAAGCACTTACAAAGGTAATTATCGAAACAGGTCTACTAACTGACGAGGAAAAAGTAAGAGCCTGTGAGCTATCCGTTAAAGCCGGAGCAGATTTTGTGAAAACATCTACTGGCTTCGGGGCAGGTGGAGCAACTGTGGAAGACATTCGTTTAATGCGAAAGACAGTCGGACCGGATATCGGAGTAAAAGCATCTGGCGGAGTTCGTGATGTAAAAGGCACCCAAGACATGATCGAAGCAGGAGCAACAAGAATTGGCGCGAGTGCAGG
>NZ_JBALOX010000007.1:50499-66707 GCF_036965165.1 Bacillus sp. JJ1521
TTTTCGGGCAGTAAGTTCAAAGACTATAAACGCCACTTCCTGTGGCAACGGCTTTATGACCCACATCCTGTGGTCCTAAAATTTGGGCGGCAAATACGCTAATGCGTATTTGGATTAGGAAGCTGGCCGAAAACGGCCAGCTTTTCCTATGCAGCTCTATGTACCTTCATGATAAAATTCGTTAACGCCCCAAGAAAAGGTAAAAAGAGAAGTGAAGTAAGGACATTAAAGATCAAACTGACGTGGGCGATTTGAACATCAGGATGTGATGTAAGCAGCATGGCGATTTGACCAAGCACATTTATTAACGGAAAAAATAAAACTACACCGATCACATTTACCCATATATGGGCATATGCAGCTAGCTTGGCTTCATGTCTACTCCCAATACTTGCAATAAAAGCAGTAATACATGTTCCGATGTTCGCACCTAGTAAAACTGCAATCCCTGCATTTAAAGTTAGTAGCTGTTCATTCATAAAGCCCATAATGATACCAGTTGTCGCAGTACTCGATTGAATAATAGAAGTCAAAATCGTCCCAACTCCTACCCCAAAAAGACCGCTCTCATTGGTATGTTGAAAAAAAGTATGAATGGACGGAAATTGTGAGATTGGACTAGCAAGCTGCTCAAACCCATTCATCGCCACAAACATACATCCCAATCCAAATAAAAAAGCACCAAAGCTAAATACCTGTTGATTACTAATAAACAAACATAAAAATCCTAAAATTAAAATCGGAACAATCCATTCAAAAATATCAAAGGTAATCATTTCTGCCGTAAAGGTGGTTCCAATATTGGTACCAAGTATAATTCCAATGGATTGCTTAAAGGTTAAATATCCTGTCGCAATTAACCCAACAACAAGAACCATAACAGCAGAGCTGCTGTGGATAATTGCGGTAATGATCATTCCAGTTAATAATCCCTTGATCGGATTATTAGTAAAGCGAATCAGCCAAACCTTTAGTTTGTCTCCGGTAAGATTATAAAGGCCTGTCCTCATCACAGTCATGCCAAAAAGAAAGATTGCGATAAATACAGCAAATAATGAAATAAGTTCAATCATCCATTTTCACCCCTATCTCATTGTATGGACAAGGATTCGTGAAAATGACTACTTCAACTTTTTATCTTAGCCCCTTTCGAAATTTATTGGAAATGCCGTAATAGACAATAAATAAAGGGAATTTAACAGGAATAATAGTAAAAAAAATTATTAAAACTAGTAAGGAACACGTGATTTCTAGTGTTACTATTGTGAATTACAGTTGACCAAAAATCATGCATATATTATAATTGCAAAGTACATGTTTTTTGTTTCGACGATATTTTTCGATCGACACTAAGAGAATGTAATAGAACATGTGTCTTAATTAGAGTTAGTGGTTGTTTTCGGAGGGAGGGAATTAGAATGTCAAAAACGGTCGTTCGTAAAAACGAATCGCTTGAAGATGCTCTTCGCCGCTTCAAACGTACTGTGTCTAAATCTGGTACTATTCAAGAAGCTAGAAAGCGCGAATTCTATGAAAAGCCTAGCGTAAAGCGTAAGAAGAAATCTGAAGCTGCTAGAAAGCGTAAATTCTAAAAGAGGGTGTAGTTTTATGGGTCTTCTCGAGCGTTTAAATAATGATATGAAAACAGCGATGAAGAATAAAGAGAAAGATAAGCTATCTGTTATTCGAATGGTGAAGGCTGCCCTTCAAAATGAGGGGATTAAGCTTGGTACCAGTGAACTTTCAGAAGAAACAGAACTAACGGTTCTTACTCGTGAATTAAAACAACGAAAAGATTCCCTCCGCGAATTTAGTAACGCTGGTCGTGAAGATCTTGTTAATAAAATTCAAACTGAAATTGAGATATTAGAGGTATACCTTCCAGAACAATTATCTGAAGAGGATCTTGTTATGATTGTGAAAGAAACAGTACAAGAGGTCAATGCTTCTTCAAAGGCTGACATGGGCAAAGTGATGGCTGCCATCATGCCAAAGGTTAAAGGCAAAGCTGATGGCGGTCTCGTAAACAAACTTGTTCAACAGCAATTATCTTAACAAAAGCACCTTACATCGCGTAAGGTGTTTTTTCATTATAAGGGGATACTGGGGAATTGTACCTTTGAAATTGTTTCCCCCAATACATACTAAAGGTAGGAATTACCACTAAAAAGATTGTATAAAAACGATCAAAAAATGAAACCAGGTATGCACTTCAATCGTATTACATACTATGAAGACTCAAAAATGAATAGAGAGGAGGGAACGCGATTTGAAAAAATGGAGAATCCTTTTATTCCTGTCCATTATTCTCTTGCCGCTAATCCTTACAATAACGCCAAATAAGAGCCACAGTGCAGCAGACCAAGTGGTGTATATTATCCCTTTGGAAGAAACAGTTGAAAAAGGATTAAGTGCATTTATCGATCGTTCGATTACTGATGCTGAGAATAAAGGAGCAGATATCATCATTTTTGAAATTAATACCCCGGGTGGGGCGGTTGATGCTGCAACACAAATAGGCAAACGAATTCAGGAATCAACCATTCCTACGGTCGCCTATATCAATAACGATGCCATCTCAGCGGGTGCTTTTATCGCATTAAATGCAGATCAGATCTATATGTCTGATAATGGTAGAATGGGAGCAGCTGGTATAATTGACCAAGCAGGGAATACAGCAGATGAAAAAGCCGTTTCCTACTGGTTGTCGGCAATGAAAGGCGCTGCAGAAAACAATGGGCGTGATCCAATTTACGCATTAGCAATGGCAGATAAAGAGATTGATCTTCCCGAGCTTGGCGCCGAAAAAGGAAAGTTTCTTACACTAACAGCCAAACAGGCTCTATCCGTTAAATATGCGGAAGGGATTGTCCACGATAGAGCTGAATTATTAAAGACACTAGGCTATGAAAAAGCAGCTATTGAAGAAGCAGAAGTAAGTATTGCTGAAAAAATTGCACGCTTTATTACAAATCCAATTGTTGTTTCGATTTTATTAACAATCGGAAGCTTAGGGTTAGTTGTTGAATTATACTCTCCTGGTTTTGGCATTCCTGGTATAATGGGAATATCTGCACTATTGCTCTTTTTCTATGGGCATATGGTAGCGGGACTAGCTGGAATGGAATCCATTATTCTTTTTGTAATAGGTATTGTATTAATTTTACTGGAGTTTGTTTTGCCTGGGGGGATTGTTGGCTTGATAGGAGTAGGGGCTATTTTAACGAGCTTTTTCTTAGCAGGAAGCAGTATGATGGTAATTAGTATTTCACTCTTAGTAGCATTAGTAGCAACAATTGTTGTATCGATCATTTTGGCGAAAGTTTTCGGCAAGAGGCTACATGCATTTAAAAAGATTATCCTCTTTGATTCTACCAATACTGAAAGTGGTTATGTGTCTAATAAGAATCGAGAAGATTTAATCGGAAAACAAGGCATTGCCTTAACAACATTAAGACCTTCGGGTACTGCAATTATTAACGATGAAAGAATTGATGTTGTCACACAAGGCAATTTCATTGAAAGAAATACAAAAGTTGAAGTCATCAAAACAGAAGGTTCTCGAATTGTCGTTCGAGAAGTGACTGAAATTGATAAATAAAAAAAAGTAGGAGGAAAAATAAAATGCCAACAGGTATGATTACAATTCTAATATTAGTTGCACTCGGTATTATTATATTGGCTGTACTCTTTACATTTGTGCCAGTTGCACTATGGATTTCAGCACTTGCAGCTGGTGTCCGTGTAAGTATTTTTACATTAATAGGGATGAGGTTGCGTCGCGTTATACCGGGTCGTGTTATTATCCCGTTAATTAAGGCTCAAAAAGCAGGTTTAAATCTGAATACAAATCAATTGGAGAGTCACTATTTAGCAGGTGGTAATGTTGACCGTGTTGTTAACGCACTAATCGCTGCACAACGTGCGAACATTGAATTAACCTTTGAAAGAGCAGCAGCAATCGATTTAGCAGGTCGTGACGTATTAGAGGCTGTACAAATGAGTGTTAACCCTAAGGTTATCGAAACACCATTTATTTCAGGTGTGGCGATGGATGGTATTGAAGTAAAAGCAAAAGCACGTATCACAGTTCGTGCAAATATTGATCGCTTAGTCGGGGGAGCAGGAGAGGAAACTGTTATTGCCCGTGTAGGTGAAGGTATTGTAAGTACAATCGGTTCCCAAAATGATCATAAAAAAGTTCTTGAAAACCCCGATATGATTTCAAAAACTGTTTTAGCAAAAGGGCTTGATGCAGGTACTGCATTCGAAATCCTTTCCATTGATATCGCAGACCTTGATATCGGTAAAAATATCGGGGCTGTACTTCAAACTGACCAAGCTGAAGCAGATAAGAAAATTGCTCAAGCGAAGGCTGAAGAACGTCGTGCAATGGCGGTTGCAAGTGAGCAAGAAATGCGCGCTCGTGTAGAAGAAATGAAAGCGAAGGTTGTGGAAGCTGAGGCTGAAGTACCATTAGCAATGGCAGAAGCATTACGCACTGGTAACCTTGGAGTGCTGGACTATACAAATCTAAAAAATATCATGGCTGACACTGACATGAGAGATTCAATTGGTAGAAGCACTAAGGATCATGACGAAGATCATAAATAAACCTCAAAACGTCGAAAGGAGGTTTAGACTGTGGATTCACCTATAGAAGGGCTAATTAAATTTATTATGGCTAATCCCATAATTTTGATAATCGTATTTGGACTTTTTGTTAATGCATTTAAACGTTTTGCGAGTGGTAAAAAAGAACCTACGACTCAAATACCATTACCAAAGCAGTTCGATCCGTTTGATCAAGAACCAAAGCCTGAAAAAGAGGAATATCAGGTCGAAACGAAGTATGATTATGATGAATTTGAAGCTAAAGAAGCTTCTGCTCCTCAGGTTCCAAATACGTTCTTTGAACGATACCAAGAGCTTCAACAAAATGGAACCTATAGTGAAAACAAAAGCAAGGGTGAAGAACCAGCCATAACGGTTCATAAGCCTGCAGTAGCCAATAAAGAACGTTTGGCTGTCAAAAGCTACTCGAAAAACAAAGTCGTCGAAGGGATTGTATGGTCTGAAATTCTTGGTCCCCCAAGGGCAAAAAGACCGTACCAACTCCGTCGATAAAATTTTATAGATGTTCTATGAACCCCGTTTCACTCATAAATATGAGTTGAAAGGGGGTTCTTTTTTATGCCTAAAAACCTAGGACAACGCATGAAAAGATGGATCACAAACAAGATGGAACTTCCTGCTGACGTCATGATGGATCTTCCAAGAATAACCATGATTGGACAATTACATATTTACATAGAGAATCATCGCGGATTATTAACCTTTTCAGATAAAGAAGTACGGCTATTACTGAAACAAGGACAACTTCTGATAAAAGGGAAAGCATTTGTGATTAAAACAATTTTACCTGAGGAAATCATGCTCGAAGGAAAAATTGAACATGTGCAATATATTGAGAATTGAGAATTGATTCTACCTTTATTCAGCATGGCTGAATAAAGGAAAGCCTCCGGCGGATGCCACGATTTTTTAGAGGAAATTTTTCGGTCAAGCCCGAAAAAAATCGGGCGCAAATACGCCGAGGCGAATTTGATTAGAGGAGGCCATTTATAGCATGAAAAATCATTGGATGCACTTTTTTACTGGAAGTGTCAAGGTAGTTATTTCAGGAAAAGGGACAGAGAGATTCATAAATGAGTGTGTAAGGCAAGGAATTGTCGTGTGGGATGTGAAAAAGCCGGGTACACATGCCCTGAGCTTTTCAATGTATTTAAAAGATATAAAAAAAATTCGACGAGTTGTTCGTAAAAATGATTGTAAACTTAAATTCATTGGAAAAAGGGGCTTGCCATTTCTCGTTCANNTTTTTTATCATTGTTACCTTATTATCAAATATGGTTTGGAACATAAAAGTGGAGGGAGCCAAACCAGAAACAGAGCACCGCATTATTCAAGAATTGAAAAAGCTTGGTGTAGAAAAAGGGAAGCTACAATTTTTTATAGAAGATAATGAATCATTGCAAAGGCATCTGGAAGATGCCGTAACTGATATTACATGGATTGGTGTGGAATTAAATGGGACGACCTATCATTTTGAGGTTGTTGAAAAGAACCAGCCGGAACCTCCAGAACAGCTTAGTCCAAGAAATCTTGTTGCCAATAAAAAAGCAATTATCAAGAAACTAATCGTGGAAGAAGGAAAGCCCGTTGTAGCCGAAAATGATTTTGTCAAAAAGGGCGATCTTTTAGTTACTGGTAAAATTGGAAAAGAAGGAGAGGAAATCTACGTACCTGCACGTGGAAAAATTTTTGGCGAAACTTGGTACAAGTCTGAAGTAACGGTAGAAATTACAACGAAACTTGATGTATTAACAGGGGAAAATAATATAAAACACTATATCTCGTTAGGGGATTTCCGTATACCTATTTGGGGTTTTGGTAAGATTGAATATAAGGAGTTTCAAACGGATTTGGAGGAAAGACATATCAAATTTTTTAATTGGGAACTTCCAATTGCATATGAAAAAGAGACCATTAGAGAAAGTGAAAAAACCATCAGAACGTATACGACAAATGAGGCTATCGAAGAAGCTAAGCGAATTGGAAGGAATACGTTAGAACAAGAATTAGATAGCGATGCTGAAATTATGGAAGAAAAAGTTTTGCGTCATTCCATTAACAATGGTAAAGTAAAATTGGAAATAAAATATAATGTTATTGAGAATATCGTCACTACGATACCATTAGTTCAAGGAGACTAAAGGATGTCAGAAGATTTAGTTATGAGTAAACATCAACTTGAAAATACAAACGAGGCACTAGTTTTGTTTGGAAACAATGATCTTCATCTTAAACGGATTGAAGAAGAATTAAATGTTTCGATCATCACAAGAGGTGAGGCTGTCCATGTCTCAGGAGACGCAACTAATGTACAGCTTGTTGAGGGAATACTTGAAAAGCTTCTTGGAGTGATACGAAAAGGGATACATGTAAGTGAACGAGATATTATTTACTGTATTCAAATGGCGAAAAGTGGGAAACTAGATTCATTTGAAGAAATATACGATGAAGAAATTACAAAAACTGCAAAGGGGAAATCCATTCGTGTAAAAACACACGGACAACGTCAATATGTGGCAGCTATTAAACAGCATGATTTAGTATTTGGTATCGGTCCAGCGGGTACCGGAAAAACCTATTTGGCAGTTGTTATGGCTGTAAACGCTTTGAAAAACGGACAGGTTAAACGCATTATTCTGACTCGTCCAGCTGTTGAAGCAGGTGAAAGCCTAGGATTTTTACCAGGAGATTTAAAAGAAAAGGTTGATCCATACTTACGTCCTTTGTATGATGGATTACACGATGTACTAGGTGCTGAGCATACCGAACGTTTAATGGAACGAGGAATAATTGAAATTGCCCCATTAGCCTATATGAGAGGACGTACACTTGACGATGCTTTTGTCATTTTAGATGAAGCGCAAAATACAACATTGGCCCAAATGAAGATGTTTTTGACACGCTTAGGTTTTGGCTCTAAAATGGTCATAACAGGAGATATCTCGCAAATCGATTTACCTAAAGGGGTAAAATCCGGCTTACATGAAGCAATAAATATCCTGAAGGATGTATATGGATCTGCGTTTATCTTTTTGGAACAGTCTGATGTTGTACGTCATCCTCTTGTAGCACGCATTATTGAAGCGTATGAAAAGGCTGAGGCTTAAAGTAGTAAAGACCCATATGTAATGGGTCTTTTTTATCATTAGTGGAACTGGTAAAATAAGCCTTAGAGAAGGAGGTTCAAGAAATGAGGAAAACGACAAAGCTAACAAATAAGTTGTCCGTTATTAAAAGCAAACAATACCTACATATTTTGATTTATATCCTCCTTGCAGGGATTATGTTTTTAGTCATGTTTAGTAATGTCAAACCGGAAGTTTTGCAATTAGAGGTTTTGCATCCTTCTGAACAGACAATTCGTTCTCCATTAACAATTGAAGATAAAATTGCCACTAAGGCAAAACAGGATGCAGCAGCAAAAGAAGTTGAAGATGTTTTTACACTTAAGTCCGAATATGCAGATAATCAAGTGGATCTTGCCATTTCTATTTTTGACTCTATTGAAGAAACGAATAATGAAGCATTGGATATGTATAATGTGAAGGTAAAAGAATGGGAAAGTCGTACGGAAGAAGATCGAGGGGAAGAACCCAAACCATTGACAGCTTCAGAAAAATTACAGATGCTAAAGACGAAGCTACCACAGGATTTAATAAATCGAATACCGGATGATGTCCTTACAGCTTTATTAACTGCTACTCGTGATCAATTATCCCGTGCAAAAGATGCGGTTATCACTGCAGTAAATAATGTCATGAATACGAGAATTCCATCTTCTGAGGTAGAAAATGCAAAAAATAAAGTCGTGGAAGAACTGCAATACTCCAGTGTTGATACAGCACTACGAGAGTCTATGCGTGAAATGGCGCGTTTTGCAATCGTTCAAAACGTCTATTATGATGTTGATGCCACCGAAGAAAAACGCCGTCAAGCGAGTGAAGTGGTGGAGCCGGTAAAAATTCTACAAGGTCAAATAATTGTAGAAGAAGGTCAATTAATCACAAGGGATATATATCGTCAATTAGAGCTGCTAGGTATGACTAGCACCAATAACCCAATTCTACCATTCATTGGCCTGGCATTAATTATTGTGTTAGTGATTACGGCACTCGTGTATCATTTTCATAACGAGATGATTCCTACCGACCGACATCGGAATATTTACTTACTAATTTTTGCGATTATCTTTACTATTACCATTCTATTAATGAAAGGTATAAGTTTATTCCAACAAATCGATTATTCCGATATTGGATATATAGTTCCGGTAGCTATGGGTGCATTGTTAATAAAACTATTAATTAATGAAAAAGTTGCCATACTTTCGAGCATGATTTTTGCCGTTTGTGGAAGTCTTATCTTTAACGAGGGTGTTACGGGTACGCTCAATTTCACAGCTGGAATATATTTCTTGTTTGGTTGCTTAGCTGGTGTCTTATTTTTAAGTAAGCATAATCGTAGAGGAAAAATTCTCCAAGCAGGACTTTTTGTGGCCTTGATTAATATTATCGTGATTTTTTCGATTATGTTATTACAAAATGGTAGTTATTCAAGCCTAGACTATGGTTCATCCATTATTATGGCAGTTTTATCGGGTGTTATAGCTGCTGTCCTAACAATAGGTCTATTGCCATTCTTTGAAGCAGGATTTAATATTCTATCGACCATGAAATTAATCGAATTATCTAACCCAAATCACCCATTATTACGTAAAATTTTAACGGAAGCACCAGGAACATATCATCATAGTGTCATGGTTGCGAATTTGTCAGAGTCTGCATGTGAAGCAATTGGGGCAAATGGATTATTAGCGAGAGTTTCATCGTATTATCATGATATTGGAAAAACAAAGCGCCCGCATTTCTTTATTGAAAACCAGATGAATATTGAAAATCCACATGATAAAATTGCTCCACAGCTTAGTAAGACGATTATTACAGCACATGCCACAGATGGAGCAGAAACTTTGAGAAAATATAAAATGCCCAAAGAAATCGTCGACATTGCCGAACAGCATCATGGGACAACACTGTTAAAATATTTTTATCATAAAGCAAAGCAACAAAGTGAGCGAGAAATCCTTGAGTCTGATTTCAGATATGTGGGCCCTAAGGCACAAACAAAAGAGGCTTCAGTCATTGGAATTGCAGATAGTGTTGAAGCAGCGGTACGTTCGCTATCAAACCCAACCCCTCAAAAAATCGAGTCACTAGTTAATAGTATCATTGCCGACCGATTACAGGATGGGCAATTTGATGAATGTGATATAACGTTAAAAGAGCTTGATATCGTTGCAAAAACACTTTGTGAATCACTAAAGGGAATCTTCCATTCAAGGATTGAATACCCTGCTGAGGCTACAAAACAGAAGGTGAAAGAAGCATGAGATTAGAAATTGATTTTAACGATGAAATTGGTGAAGTAAAAGAAGACGAATGCACGTTAGTTGAAGAACTACTTTTTTTAGCTGCTAAACTAGAAGGCGTAAAAGAAGGGACAGAGGTTTCGATTACCTTTGTTGATAATGACCGGATTCAAGAAATTAATCGGGAATATCGCGATAAAGATCAACCAACAGATGTAATTTCCTTTGCTATGGAAGAAATGGGCGAAGGAGAGATTGCCATTATTGGTGAAGACATACCAAAGCTATTAGGAGATATCATTATTTCAATCCCTCGGGCAAGAGAGCAGGCCGAGGATTATGGTCATTCCTTTGCTCGTGAATTAGGTTTCCTTGCGGTCCATGGTTTCTTGCATTTGCTTGGCTATGACCATATGACAAAAGAGGATGAGGAAAAAATGTTCTCAAGACAAAAGGAAATCTTAGAGGTCTATGGACTTGAAAGATAAGCAAAAAAGGAAATGGGCGCGCTTAATCAGAAGCTTTTCGTATGCTTTACAAGGCTTGCGAGAAGCATTTTTTTCGGAACGTAATTTACAGATACACTTTTTGTTTTCCATCATTGTAGTGATTTGCGGATTCCTTTTTCAAATCACCAAGATGGAATGGATGGTTATTCTTCTTTTAATCGGTGGAATGTTTTCAATCGAATTGATGAATACGTCTGTTGAAAAGGTGGTGGATTTAGTTACCAGTGAATTTCATCCCCTAGCTAAGAAAGCTAAGGATATCGCAGCTGGAGCTGTCCTCATTTTTGCGGTTATATCTGTTATCATTGGATTGATCATCTTCGTGCCTTACTTAATCGGGTTAATTTAAAGAAAATTCTTACAATCGTGTAACAAATGATTTAAACCGATGCATGAATCAAGATTTTTAGGTAAAATAAAAATACACTTCCGTACTAGGATACGCAGAAAGGAATAATGAATTGTGAAAACACAGGAACTAATCAACGAAGCGAAAAAAGCAAGAGAACTAGCATATGTTCCATATTCAAGCTTTAAAGTAGGAGCTGCACTTCTTACAAAGGATGGTAAGGTATACCATGGCTGTAATATTGAAAATGCAGGCTATAGTGCAACCAATTGTGCAGAAAGAACGGCCCTTTTTAAGGCTGTTTCTGAAGGAGATAAGGAGTTTGTATCAATGGCTGTAGTGGCAGATACAGACCGACCAGTGCCCCCATGTGGCGTTTGTCGTCAAGTAATTTCAGAACTATGCCAGCCTGATATGAAGGTCTATTTATCAAACCTAAAAGGCGATGTACAAGAGACAACGATTAATGAATTACTACCAGGGGCTTTTACACCGGAGGATTTAAATGGAAAATAAGAATGGATATAAATCAGGTTTTGTTTCGATTATTGGACGACCAAATGTTGGTAAGTCTACTTTTTTAAATCATGTAATTGGGCAAAAAATTGCTATTATGAGTGATAAACCTCAAACGACACGAAACAAGGTGCAAGGGGTATTCACAGAAGAAAATTCTCAAATTATTTTTATTGATACACCTGGGATTCATAAACCAAAGCATAAGCTTGGCGATTTTATGATGAAGGTTGCCCAGAACACACTTAAAGAAGTCGATATCGTCTTATTTATGATAAATGCTGAAGAGGGATATGGTCGCGGTGATGAATTCATCATTGAACGACTAAAAAATATTCAGACACCAGTTTTTCTAGTGGTTAATAAGATAGACCAAATACACCCTGATCAATTATTAGAATTAATCGAGAAGTACAAAGGGCTCTATCCTTTTAAGGAGATTGTTCCGATTTCTGCACTGCAGGGCACGAATACCCCAAGATTAGTTGATCAAATTAAAAATTATCTACCGGAGGGACCTCAATACTATCCTGCTGATCAAGTAACAGACCATCCGGAACGATTTATTATCACTGAATTAATTCGTGAAAAAGTGCTTCACCTGACAAGAGAGGAAATACCACATTCAATTGCAGTTGTAATGGATTCACTCGAGAGAAGAGAAGGTGGCAATACCGTCTATGTTGGTGCTACTATCATTGTTGAGCGTAATTCGCAAAAAGGAATTGTAATTGGAAAACAAGGCAGCATGCTTAAAGAGGTTGGGAAGCGAGCCAGGGCTGATATTGAAGCATTGCTAGGGTCGAAGGTCTTTTTAGAGCTTTGGGTAAAGGTTCAAAAGGATTGGCGAAACAAAATGTCTCAGCTTCGTGACTATGGATTTAGAGAAGACGAGTATTAGAAGATAAACATTAAAAGAAAAAATACACGGATTAGCAAAATTTATGTAACATGTTTTTTAGGATTTTCGGTCAAGATATTCTTACAAGTGAATGAAATTGGAGTAGTCTTTGCTAGTAAAATAACGAAAGAGGTGGGGTTACTATGTTAGATTTTACCTGGAAGGTGTTTAGTCAAACAGGTAATGTTGATACGTATCTTCTTTTTAAGGAATTGGAACTAGAGAAGAGTGAGAGACCCGAATTACAGAGTGAGGAGCTAGCAGAAATAGATTTCCCAATTACTTGACCATCCTAAAAAAGCGTCTTAAACTAAAGTAGGACGTATTATTTTGTAACAATGGTAATTGGTTGCCTTGTTGCCAATGGATGGTGACAGAAGTGCTGCAAAAATGCGAAGGTATTATCATAAGAACAAGTGATTATGGTGAAACGAATAAAATCGTTACTTTGTATACCCGTGAATGGGGGAAAATTGGGGTAATGGCAAGAGGCGCAAAAAAACCAAGTAGTCGCCTTGCTGCTATTACCCAGGTTTTTACATATGGACAGTTTTTAGTTCAAAAAACGTCTGGTTTAGGCGTTTTACAACAAGGCGAAACGATTTCAACCTTTCGATCCGTTCGGGAAGATATTTTCTTAACTGCATATGCATCTTATGTGGTGGAATTAACCGATAAATGTACGGAAGAAAAAAGATCTAATCCTTTTCTTTTTGAAATGCTGTATCAAACCGTAAATTACTTAAATGAAGGATATGATCCTGATATTCTTCTGCATATTTATGAGCTAAAAATGCTGCCCTTACTTGGATTGTATCCTCGTCTTGACGAATGTACAATTTGTAAAAGTACGGAGGGTGAATTTGGTTTTTCGATTAAAGAAGGTGGGCTACTTTGTCATCGCTGCTATGAAAAAGAACCATATCATCTAAAAGTGTCACAAGCTACAATTCGATTACTTCGCTTGTTTTATTATTTCGATTTAAGTCGCTTAGGTAGTATTGCCGTTAAGGATGAAACGAAGAAAGAAATAAAAATGGTGATCGACATGTATTACGAAGAATATTCAGGCTTGTATCTAAAGTCAAAGCGATTCTTAGATCAACTTGAAAATTTTCGTCTGCCGTAAAGAGGCTACTTGACATGGATTTAATTTTGGACTATAGTTCAATTAAAATAATCGCACGGTGAAGGAAAGTAGTACTTATTATCGTTCATAAAAGCGAACCTAGGACGGTGGAAGCTAGGGTATGAACAAATAAGGAAGGCGTTCCAGAGTGTATCGCTTGAAAGAGGCAATAACTCGATTACACGAGTTAGTTGCAAATAGGGTGGAACCGCGGGTAAACTCTCGTCCCTATGTCTACAATTAGGCATAGAGGAGGGGAGTTTTTTATTTTTTACCTGAGTGTTTTTCGAACTACAAAAAAAGATTTTTAGCGAGGTGCTAGACAATGAATATTCAAGAAATGATATTAACGTTACAAAAGCATTGGTCAGATCAAGGCTGCATCCTTATGCAAGCCTATGACGTGGAAAAGGGTGCAGGAACCATGAGCCCCTATACATTCTTAAGAAGCCTTGGTCCGGAGCCTTGGAATGTAGCCTATGTTGAACCGTCTAGACGTCCAGTCGATGGCCGTTACGGAGAAAACCCAAACCGTCTTTATCAACACCATCAATTCCAAGTTATCATGAAGCCATCACCTGATAATATTCAGGAGCTATACCTTGAATCTTTACGTAAATTAGGAATTGATCCATTAGAGCATGATATCCGCTTCGTTGAAGATAACTGGGAGGCGCCAACACTAGGAGCAGCAGGTCTTGGTTGGGAAGTATGGCTTGACGGAATGGAAGTAACTCAATTTACATATTTCCAACAGGTAGGTGGCATTGAATGTAAACCTGTATCTGTTGAAATCACATACGGAATTGAACGTCTAGCGTCTTATATTCAAGATAAGGAAAATGTTTTCGATCTTGAATGGACAAAAGGTTTTACGGTCCGTGATATTTTCCATCAGCCTGAATACGAGCATTCAAAATATACTTTTGAAACATCTGACCCGGAAATGCTATTTAACTTATTTAGCATTTATGAAAAGGAAGCACACCGTCAAATGGACGAAGGCCTCGTTCATCCTGCATATGACTATGTTTTAAAATGTTCACATACCTTTAACCAGCTAGATGCGAGGGGAGCAATCTCAGTTACAGAAAGAACAGGGTATATCGGCAGAGTGCGTAATTTAGCACGTAAAGTAGCTAAAACGTTTTATGAAGAGCGGGAAAAATTAGGCTTCCCAATGCTGAAGGCAAAAGGAGACGATCGTCATGAGTAATCAAGATTTATTGATTGAAATTGGTTTAGAGGAGATGCCAGCAAGGTTTGTAACAGATGCCATGAATCAGCTTTCTGACAAGATTACAAACTGGTTGCTTGAACATAATCTTTCATTTGAGCAGGTCGAACGTTATTCTTCGCCTAGAAGACTAGCCGTTCTTGTTCATGATGTTGCGGAAAAACAAAAGGATGTTGAACTTGAAGCAAAGGGTCCTGCGAAAAAAATAGCTTTAGATCAGGACGGCAATTGGTCAAAAGCCGCGATGGGTTTCACAAGAGGACAAGGTGCATCAGTTGAAGATATCTTTTTTAAAGAGATCAATGGTGTGGAATACGCGCATATCAATAAATTTATTAAAGGGAAAGCCACAAAAGAAATCTTAGGTGAGCTTGAGGATGTTATTACACATCTATCATTCCCTAAAAATATGCGTTGGGGCGAGCAAGAACTTCGCTATGTTCGTCCAATAAAATGGATCGTTGCTTTATTCGGTGATGAGATTATTCCAATATCGATCACTAATGTTACGGCAAGCAAAAAAACATGGGGACATCGTTTCTTAGGTCATGAGGTTGAAATTACAACGCCTAGAGATTATGAAAAACTTCTTATGTCTCAATATGTAATTGCAGATTATCTTGAGCGTAAAGAAGCAATTACAAACCAAATTAAAATACTTGAAGAAGATAATAATTGGGAAGTTCCAATTGATGCAGATTTGCTTGAAGAAGTTACAAATCTAGTTGAATATCCAACCGCCTTTTACGGAAAATTTGAAGAAGAATTTTTAAATTTACCTGAAGAAGTATTAATTACAAGCATGAGAGAGCATCAACGTTATTTCCCTGTAAAGGATAAAAATGGTTCCCTTCTACCTTTCTTTGTAGCAATTCGAAATGGTGATCATAAGCATCTTGAAACAGTCGCAAGGGGTAATGAGAAGGTAATACGTGCTCGTTTATCTGATGCAGACTTCTTCTATAAAGAAGATCAAAAGTTAAAAATTGATGACTTAATTCAGAAACTTGATAAAATCATTTACCATGAAGAAATTGGCTCAATTGGTGAAAAGGTTAGACGAATCCAGCAAATCACGAAGCAATTATCGGAGCTTCTTGAATTAGATAACGAAACACGGGAAAAGGCAAATCGGGCTGCCGGAATATGTAAATTTGACCTTGTCACCAATATGGTTTACGAATTCCCTGAACTTCAAGGGGTAATGGGTGAACGATATGCACGATTAAGTGGTGAAGATGAAGCAATTGCTGTAGCAATTAATGAGCATTACATGCCACGACATGCTGATGACGCTAGTCCTTCATCCACCATTGGTGCTTTAATCAGCCTTGCTGATAAGTTGGATACAATTGTTGGATGTTTCTCAATTGGTATCATACCAACTGGCTCACAGGACCCATATGCATTACGTCGTATGGCATCTGGTGTTGTTCAAATCTTACTTGATAAAGGCTGGAGCATTAAGCTTGAAGAATTATTCGATTATGTATTAAACCTATTTGTCGAAGCGAATATCGCAAAGCTTGAAACACAAGAAATTGAAAAAGAACTTGTTCAATTC
>NZ_JBALOX010000007.1:66810-67157 GCF_036965165.1 Bacillus sp. JJ1521
ATATCGCGAAAAAAGGTGTAGAAACTGAAATAAATGTGAGCCTTTTTGAATCAGATGAAGAAAAACATCTCTTTGAAAAGTTTACGGAAGTTAAACCAAAGGTCATCGAAAGCCTTAAAACACATGATGTAGAAGAAGCATTCCATATATTAGCTTCATTACGAGAGTCAATTGACCAATATTTTGATCATACAATGGTCATGGCAGACGATGAGGCGCTAAGGAAAAATCGCCTTGCGCAAATGGTTCAACTCTCGAAACTCATCTATTTAATCGGGGACATGAATTCGATTATTGTGAAATAATAATTAAAAGTGCAAGGCGCCTTGAAGTGGAACATCGACTAA
>NZ_JBALOX010000007.1:67239-72995 GCF_036965165.1 Bacillus sp. JJ1521
TTAGACCATAGAGCCGATTGCGCCTGGAGCTAGACAAGAAAGTAACACTAGGAGCAATTTCTGCTCCTAGTCTTTTTCTATACTCTATACGTTGTTTCGCAATTAGTATATAATAATTCTAATTAGTATAACCTTATTTAATTACATAAATGAAAAGATTTTACGAATGGTGGTGAGTACAATAGAACTAAGCAAACGGCAAGAACAAATTGTACAAATTGTAAAAGACAATGGACCTATTACAGGGGAAGCTATTGCAGACCGTTTAAGCTTGACAAGGGCAACCCTCAGACCAGATCTAGCTATTTTAACAATGGCAGGCTATCTTGAAGCCAGACCTCGGGTCGGATATTTTTATACGGGGAAAACAGGTCAGCAATTACTAGCCGATAAGATAAAAAAAATCAAAGTAATGGATTATCAATCCATTCCCGTCGTGATAAATGAGAGTATATCTGTATATGATGCGATTGTAACGATGTTTTTGGAGGATGTCGGAACTTTATTTGTAGTCGATAAATCATCAATTCTTGTTGGAGTGTTATCGAGAAAAGATTTACTGCGGGCAAGTCTTGGTAACCAGGACTTAAAGTCCGTTCCGGTTACGATCATTATGACTCGTATGCCTAATATTACAATGTGTGAAAAAGATGATCTTTTACTTGATGTGGCACATAAATTAATTGAAAAGCAAATTGATGCATTACCTATTGTAAAGCACTCTGAACGTGGTATAGAGGTTATTGGAAGAATCACAAAGACAAATATGACAAAAGCCTTAGTGGCCCTCGCCGGGGATGAAATCCTCTAATTATTTGGTAAGGAGATGGAGTTGTAAATGAGAAATCGTGTAGTATATGTAGTATCCGATTCGGTTGGGGAAACAGCAGAATTGGTTGTTAAAGCAGCAGTAAGTCAATTTAATGGATCACATACAGATATTAAAAGAATTCCTTATGTTGAAGATACAGCTACACTGGCAGAGGTTGTTGCCCTTGCAAAACTAAATAATGCAATTATTGCTTTTACTCTAGTGGTTCCTGAACTAAGAGATTTCCTTGTAAAGGAAGCAGAGCGAGAAGGAGTAATTGTGAATGATATTATTGGTCCGCTAATAGATAAAATGTCAGGACTTTATGAAAGTAACCCAAGATTCGAAGCGGGACTTGTAAGAAAATTAGACGAAGATTATTTCAAAAAAATTGAGGCAATTGAATTTGCGGTTAAATATGATGATGGACGCGACCCAAGGGGAATTCTTCGTGCAGATATCGTCCTAATTGGTGTATCAAGAACTTCGAAGACACCTTTATCCCAATACCTTGCACATAAGCGCTTTAAGGTTGCAAACGTTCCGATTGTCCCAGAAGTTGATCCACCGGAAGAATTGTTTAAAGTGTCACCGAATAAATGCTTTGGTTTAAAAATCAGTCCTGATAAACTAAATCATATTAGACGCGAAAGATTAAAATCACTGGGCTTAGATGACCAAGCTATCTACGCAAATATTAACCGCATCAAAGAAGAACTCGATCACTTTGAATCAATCATTAGTAAAATCGGTTGCGATGTTGTTGATGTTTCAAATAAAGCAGTAGAGGAAACTGCAAATATTATTTTAAATAAAATCAATAATCGCAGAACCAATTAAAAAAATGTTAAATATCTATACAAATATAAGCAAAAACATATCTTAAAATGATATGTTTTTTTGTGGCGCTTGAGGGAATTTTATATTATAATAAAAAATTGTGATAAAAATACATATTTTTAGGTTTAGAGTTCGATTGGATAGAATAGACTATGTATTGAAGGTTGTCAAGGGTAAGATAAGGAAATAGGTGAATTAATTTTCGACATTGTTTTCATTTCAAAATTTTTCTTTCCAAAAATAGTATGAAATATCCGTTCTTTTACTCACCTAAAGATGGGACAATCACAGATTATGAACATATTTTAAATCTTTTTCTGGAAAAGAAGGATTCTCTGGAGTGATGTAGAATAGAGAAATATGACGAAAAAAAGAATAAAATATTTGTTGATGCGGATGCATGTCCTGTTAAAGAAGAAATACTTAGCATAGCGGGCACATATAATATCAGTGTTGTATTTGTCGCTTCATATGCCCATGTTATGTCAAATCCCATGGGTGGAAAATGGGTGTACGTAGATGCCGAAAAAGAGGCAGCAGATCTCTATATTATGAATCACGCTATAAAAAAAGATATCGTCATTACCCAGGATACTGGCTTAGCAAGTATTTTAGTAAACAGAGGTGTAACTGTAATATCACCCCGTGGCAAAGAGTTTAAGGAAGAGGATATGGAACAAATTCTCCATTTCCGCTTTTTATCTGCAAAGGAAAGACGTAATGGCACCTACTCGAAAGGGCCAAAACCCTTTACTGATGAAGACAGACAACATTTTACTAAAATTTTTAAAAAAAGTTTGTCGAATATTGCAGGATTTAAGCTCTAAATATAGAATAACTAGTACTTGGGGATGTTAAACATGGGGTATCGAATTCCCGAAGAAACAATCGAAAAAATTCGTATATCTGTTGACATTGTTGATGTGATTAGTGAATATGTTCAATTGAAGAAGCAAGGTAGAAATTATTTTGGCTTATGTCCATTTCACGGTGAAAATACCCCTTCATTTTCTGTTTCCCCCGATAAACAAATCTTTCATTGTTTTGGGTGTGGAGCGGGTGGAAATGTATTTTCTTTTTTAATGGACTTAGAAGGGTATTCCTTCGCAGAGGCTGCAGTTAACTTAGCTAACAAGGTGAACATAGACTTATCTGATTACGAACAGCAAACAGCTGTTTCTGATAAAAATACTGATGCATCAAAAATGCAAGAAGCACACGAATTATTAAAGAAATTCTATCATCACCTATTACTTAATACAAAAGAAGGTCAACCAGCACTAGACTATTTAACAAATAGGGGCTTCACGAGAGAAATCATCGATAAGTTTGAAATCGGATATGCTCTTGATTCATGGGACTTTGCTACGAAATTTCTCCAAAAGCGAGGCTTTAAGCCTGAGTTGATGGAACGGGCCGGATTACTCGTTAAAAAGGAGGATACCGGAACATTCTTTGATAGATTTCGAAACCGTATTATGTTCCCAATCTGGGATCATCAAGGCAAAACAATTGCTTTTTCTGGCAGGGTACTTGGGAAGGGTCAGGAACCAAAATATTTAAATAGTCCGGAAACGATCATTTTTAATAAGAGTAAAACCCTTTACAATTTCCATCATGCTAGACTGCATATTCGAAAACAACAGCAAGTGATCCTTTTTGAAGGGTTTGCAGATGTAATTGCAGCTGATTCAGCAGATGTTCCTAATTCAATTGGTACGATGGGTACATCCTTAACAGATGAACATGTAAAAATAATTAGAAGGAATGTGGAATCTGTTGTCATTTGCTATGACTCTGATAATGCTGGGCTAGATGCAGCTTTACGAGCATCATCTATGCTTACCCAGGCGGGCTGTTATGTAAGAGTTGCAACAATGCCAAATAGTATGGACCCTGATGACTACATTAACAAATATGGCGCCGAGAAGTTTAAAAATGATGTAATAGGGGCAAGTCTTACATTAATGGCATTTAAAATGCAGTACTTAAGAAGGGGAAAAAATCTTCAGGATGAAGGAGAACGTATCCGTTATATAGAAGATGTACTTAAGGAAATTTCCTCTTTAGAAAAGGCTGTCGAAAGAGACCATTATTTGCGCCAGCTATCAAGTGAATTTTCAATTTCGCTTGATGCACTAAAAACACAACAGCTTCAGTATTATAAATCTGAACGGAAAAAAAGGGATAATTTCTCTGAAAATAGAAATAATACGAAAGCGAAACCTACCGTAGCTAAACATTTACTTAAAGCCTATCATAATGCAGAACGTTTTTTACTTGCGTATATGCTGCGGGATCGGGATATTGCTGATAAAGTACAAGATCAGCTTCAGGCCGAATTTAATATTGAAGAGCATCGAGCAATTGTAACATATTTATATGCATATTATGAAGAAGGTAATGAACCAGATATCAGCACAATTTTAACAAGAATACATGATGATAATCTTAAACGAATTGTAACTGATATTGCAATGATGTCAGTTGAAGAAGAAGTATCAGATTCTGTGTTATCAGATTATGTGAAACAGGTGTTGAATCACAAGAAAATGTCAATGATAAAAGAAAAAGAATCTGAACAACTTGAGGCTGAACGTAGTAAGGATTATTTAAAGGCCGCTACGATTGCAAATGAAATTATTCAAATGAAAAAAGCATTACAGGTTTTCTAACCTCTATGTCTTACTAGTTTTGGAAGGAGGGGAACAAATGGCTGAGAAGTCTAAAGAAGTTGACGCAGAATTAACATTAGAGCAAGTCAAAGAAAAGTTAACAGAGTTAGGTAAAAAACGCGGTGTATTAACCTATGAAGAAATCGCTGAGCGTATGTCTGGTTTTGAAGTAGAGTCAGACCATCTTGATGAATATTATGAGTTCCTTGGAGAGCAGGGGATTGAATTAATAGGTGAAGGCGAAGAGCATGATGCCGAAAATGATAATGAAGATCCAAATGTCCAAGATTTATCCAAGGAAGAAGAATTTGATCTAAATGACCTTAGTGTTCCTCCAGGGGTTAAGATTAATGACCCAGTGCGAATGTACTTAAAAGAAATTGGTCGTGTTGATTTACTCTCAGCAGATGATGAAATTCAACTCGCTGAAAGAATCGAACAAGGTGATGAAGAGGCCAAACGCCGACTTGCTGAAGCCAATTTACGACTTGTAGTAAGTATTGCAAAGCGGTACGTTGGGCGTGGGATGCTGTTCCTAGATTTAATCCAAGAAGGCAATATGGGACTTATTAAAGCTGTTGAGAAATTTGATTATCGTAAAGGCTTCAAATTCAGTACGTATGCTACTTGGTGGATTCGTCAAGCTATTACACGTGCGATAGCTGACCAAGCAAGAACCATTCGTATTCCTGTTCATATGGTAGAAACAATCAATAAATTAATCCGTGTGCAACGTCAGTTACTCCAGGATCTTGGACGCGAACCAACTCCGGAAGAAATTGCCGAGGATATGGATTTAACACCTGAAAAGGTTAGAGAAATCTTAAAGATTGCTCAAGAGCCTGTATCATTAGAAACACCAATTGGTGAAGAAGACGACTCACATCTTGGTGATTTTATCGAAGATCAGGATGCAACATCTCCATCAGAGCATGCGGCATATGAGCTTTTAAAAGAACAGCTTGAAGATGTCCTTGATACCTTAACAGATAGAGAAGAAAATGTATTACGTCTACGTTTCGGTTTAGACGATGGACGCACACGTACTCTTGAAGAAGTTGGTAAGGTATTTGGTGTTACTCGTGAGCGTATTCGCCAAATTGAAGCAAAAGCACTACGTAAGCTTCGTCACCCGAGCCGAAGCAAGAGACTAAAAGATTTCTTAGAATAAACATTTTCATTTACATTTCGTAGTTTACTTCATAAAATTGAAGTAAACTATTTTTTTATGCCCTCACGATGTGGGTCACAAAGACGAGCCACATGACGTGGTATTCAGTCTTTATCTTAGTTCGAAAAAGGTGAACGCTTTCATGAATCAAGACAGAAAAAAAGTCATTATTAACGAAATTCTATATTGGCGTGAAAATAAATTACTTCCAGAAGCCTATTGTAATTTTCTTCTTTCACTCTATACAGAAGGTGAAGGA